>CAISRK010000420.1 GCA_903887815.1 uncultured Bacteroidales bacterium
ATTTTCAAAATATATTTTTATTGGTATTGAAAAAATGTTTTGTTTAATGAACGTGCGTTCATTACATTTGCATGCAACGCAAAAAGATGTAAATAATGCCCCGCCCAATCCGAAACCGAAAAATTCTAAATCCGCCTAAAATGGCTGGATTCAAGCCTTTTGGGATGCCTTTGTGCGAACTCGAGGTGGTGAAACTACATTTCGATGAGTACGAAAGCATCAACCTTGTGAACTATCTTAATCTGTCACAGGAAGCAGCTGCCGAAAAAATGGATATTTCCCGTCCAACTTTTACCAGGGTATATAACCGTGCACTAAAAAAAATAGCTGAAGCTTTTGTCGAATGCAAAGCGATTGAAATTGAAGGCGGGAATGTTGAATTCGACAAGCAATGGTACAAATGCAAAAAATGCTTTAAACTGATCGACGGGCTAGCTAACCATACCAGGTGTGAAAACTGTAAATCGTTCGGTGACAAAGAACTGGCTATTATTAATGAAATAAAATGAACTGTACAAGTTGCAATACCAAAGTCTGCCGAAAGGAACAAATATCCTGTGAGAAGGAGAGTTTCGTTAAATCTGAAATTATCGAACAATACCAGGAAGAATCGCACATCGGAGTCATAAAAGCTGCAGCAAAACTGGTCGATTCAGGCAGGGTGGGAACCCTTTCGCGCCTCGAAGAAATCATTGAGTTTGCAAAACTTATGAATTACCAGAAAATCGGGCTTGCTTATTGCTATGGAATGGAACAATATGCAAAAGCCATCGAAACCATCCTGGCAGCTGAGTGGTTTGATATTTCAGCTGTATCGTGCAGTGTAGGCGGGTTAAAACAAAGCGAAGTTAATTCCTCGAGCTGTATCCATAAAGTTTCGTGTAATCCTTTGGGGCAAGCTGAACAGTTGAATGCCGAAAAGGTCGATTTATCCCTGGTTGTCGGCATTTGCCTGGGGCATGATATCCTGTTAAACCGTAACCTTAACATGGACTTTACTACACTGGTTGTTAAGGATCGCAAATACAATCATGCTCCCCTGGAAGGAATCGGGAAATAGAATAAAGACAACAATCGAATCAAAGTAATCGCAAATAATTAAAAAGGAAATATAATGAAAATAGCAGTTCCGGTAACAAGTACCAACCAGGTTGATGAGCACTTCGGCCATTGTGAGTTTTATAGTATTTTTACTATATCCGAGAAAAACGAAATAGCCCATATCAATACAATCCCATCGTTGCAGGGATGTGGCTGTAAGTCAAATATCGCAGGCGTTCTGGCTGCCGATGGTGTTACAATTATGCTGGCTGGCGGCATTGGCGGGGGTGCCATAAATGTTTTGTACAATTCAGGTATTGAAGTGATAAGAGGTTGTTCGGGCGATGCACAGGAAGTGGTTAAGAGTTATATTTCGGGCGAAATTGCTGACAGCGGCGTAAGCTGCCATCAGCATGAAGCAAATCATAATGGCAGTGGTGCCCATCAGTGCAGTCATTAACGGATATACAATTCAAAAACCATCACCAGGCTTGCTTACTAGTGGGGATATTCTTTTTGATCCGACAATTTTGGTTTACAGTGAAAGAAAAGCTGTAATCTCAATATCAGACTCAATTTGGAATGAGTTTATCCTTTTCGGCTGATCTGTTCCAATAAATCCATATTTACAACCAATAAGGAACGATCCTTTATTTGTATAATCCCTTCGGAATTAAATTTCAATAATACCCGGGTTGCACTTTCCCTCGAGACATCAATAAGATCAGCAAATTCCTGGCGCGAAAAAGGCAATTCAAATTCATCCGATTCGTAAATAATTTTGGCAAAATACAATATGGCTTCTGCTACACGACCGAAAATCTTCTTTTGTGAACGATGTATGAACCGATTGATATTGCTTAAACTATCCCTGCTGGTGGATACCAGGATTTCATAGGCAAAATTGCCGTTCTCCCTTACCAATCCGTTGAAAACATTAATATCGATATAGCAAACTTTGCAATCCTCGAGAGCCGAATAAGAGTAATGGTTTATCCTGTCACCAAACAATGAAGGCAAACCCAGGTAGGAATGCTTTTTTACAAGCCTTAAAATCCGTTCCTTTTCCCCGGTCCCTTTAATGTATTCCTTGGCTATTCCGGCTTTTAAATAAATAATATGAGACGTGAGCGAACCTTCATTTAATATGACTTCTCCTTTTTTAAAAAGGCTTTCCTGGCTGTTGGACGATACCAGGTCGAGCTGATTGGAATTAAGTACAGCTGCGGCACACGAAATATCCTTACAGTCGTGGCATTTATTATCTTTTTGCGTCAGTTCCTTTAGCATATACCGGTAAAGCTTTGTATCAATTTCTTTAAAATCAGCAGCTAAGTTCATGAAATACTTGGTTCCATGATGTGATTTAGATCACAAATATATCGTAATAATATCACATTATCTAATTGCAGATAGCACAGCCGGTAACGGCAAACATCACATTTGCAGGAACAAATCCTTCCTCTTAGTTAGCTAATTTTGAAATCATATTAACAGGCAATCCCTTGCCTTTAAAGGTTTAAGAAATGAAAATAGCCATACCTACCGATGATGGATTCACAATTGATGAATTTTATAAATCAGCCAAAGGATTCCTGGTAACGACAATTGAATCGGGACATATAAAAAAACAGGAATTAAGGACGAACCTAATAACGAACGACAGCCTTAATTCTATTGCAGACACTAACCTCTCCCTGGCAGATTGTGACACACTTATTTTGAGGAATATTGATCCCGCTCCGTTAAACTCATTCGACCTGGTTCATAAAGAAGTGGTGAGAATCGAAGGAATACTCATTGCTGAAGAACTCATGAAATACATTCAAATGGTCGTGCAGAAAGAATCTGACACGTGTTGCTGCCCTTAAAAACGAAATTACAGAATATATCACACGAATCCTTTTCAGGCATCTAAAGCAGCTGGATTTGCCAGTGATCAAGTAAAGATTTTAAATACAGATTATGAATCATTCAACAGTAGTATTAGAGAAAACAAGTCTTGAAAAATATTTCGGGCTGTTCCGCGAAAATACTATTGGCTGGAACCAACAATTCGAAACCCCTTACGGCCGGCAAAAAATGGTGTATGCCGACTGGATTGCCAGTGGCAGGTTATACATGCCAATTGAAAAGAAAATTCTCGATTCTATTGGGCCATTCCTAGGAAACACCCATACCGAAACCAGCGAAAACGGTAAACTGATGACCCATGCATACCAGCTTGCCCACCAAAAAATAAAGGAGCATGTAAATGCAAATAGTAACGATGTCATTCTCACTCCCGGGTTTGGAATGACAGGTGCAATTGTAAAATTCCAGCGGATACTGGGCATGAAAGGCTGCAGTAAACTCACGCACCGCATTTGCATGAATGAGACTGAAAAACCTGTTGTTTTTATTACGCATATGGAACATCATTCCAACCAAACCACATGGTACGAAACCCATGCCGATGTTGTGGTTATAGAACCGGGCGAGAATATGCTGGTTGACCTCGGTAAACTTGAAGCTACTTTACTGGAATACAAGGACCGTAAACGCAAAATAGGTGCTTTTACAGCCTGCTCAAATGTCACCGGCATCCGGACTCCATATCACAAAATGGCACGATTGATGCACAAATACGGAGGTCTTGCATTTATTGACTTTGCTGCTTCGGCTCCTTACGATGACATTGATATGCATCCTGCTGACCCTTTGGCGCAGCTTGATGCCATTTTCTTCTCACCCCATAAGTTCCTGGGCGGACCCGGGGCTTCAGGGGTGCTAATTTTCAATTCGTCATTGTATAATAATGATGTGCCCGACCAACCCGGTGGAGGAACTGTCGACTGGACAAATCCCTGGGGGGAATACAAATACATCGACAACATCGAAATCCGCGAGGACGGAGGAACACCGGGATTCATGCAGGCTATACGCACTGCGATGGCGCTGGAACTTAAAAATAAAATGGGAGTTGCAAGGATGCACCGGCGCGAGCGGGAACTTATCGATCTTGCATTCAGCGGGCTACAAACCATACCCGGCTTACACATATTAGCCGATAATGTCAAAGACCGGCTTGGCGTAATTTCATTTTACTTCGAATCGATACACTACAACCTGGTAGTAAAACTTTTAAGCGACCGGTTTGGAATACAGGTACGCGGAGGATGTGTTTGTGCGGGAACATACGGGCATTACCTGCTCCATGTGAACCAAAACAAATCGAAACTGATCACCGATAAGATCAACCGGGGCGATTTATCCGAAAAACCAGGTTGGGTAAGAATCTCGTTACACCCAACCATGCAGGATGACGAAGTAAATTTCCTTATTGATGCCATATACCAGATAAGCCAAAATTACCTTGAATGGGGGAAATATTATACCTATATCAGGAATACTAACGAATTCAGGTTTTCAGGGAATAATGAGGATTCAATAAGGGTCGAAAACTGGTTCACTTTTGATTGATACCCGGTATTTAACCAAACCAGCCGCCGAACCTTAGAAATTCTTCAAAAGACGTATCCTGATAATTACTTTGCAATCAAAAGAAAGACAGGATATTCTTTTGGTTTACCACCAGGAACTTCCTTTCTCTGAATAAAGCAGGTGTTGTATATTATATTTTTAAATCCGGCTTGTTTCATAACAGCGGAAAGCCATTCAGGATCGAAACCTTTATAACCGGTAAATCCTGCGTCATGAAATGTTCCATCCTCGGTATAAAGATCGGCAATAGCCAGTATACCATTCTCACTTAGCATATCATGCAGTGTTTGAACCATTTTGCCGGCATCGGTTAAATGATGGAATGCCATCTGGCTGTATATAAAATCAAATTTTTCTTCAAAAGACTCTGTTTCAAGGTCTATTTTCACTGCCTTGATATGGTCAAGTTTAGAAAGATCAATTTTCTCGTTGCAGATGCGTATCATTTCGCTTGAATTATCTACCAGGGTAACACTTGAAAACAGGTCCTGGAGCATAAAACTCAGCAAAGCAGTTCCCGCTCCAAACTCCATGGCTTTCATTCCAGGTCGGAAAGGGATTGTTTCAAGCAGCTGGTTCGCAATTTCCCGGGCGCGCTCAATATGAGTTTTGTTTTTATCCCAGTCGTTGGCTTTTTCATCAAATTCACTCATAATTCAGTCTCCCGTATTTATTAAATTAAACGATTACTAATTTTTTTTCATTCCTGATTTTCAGCTTTAAAACGATCAGCTTGCCGGCTTTGTTCACAAACCCGGGCTGAAACGAACCGGTTTGCTTTGCTGTAGACTAAAAAC
>CAISRK010000421.1 GCA_903887815.1 uncultured Bacteroidales bacterium
ATGTTGTGATCGCTTTGTTATCCAGAAAGATAATTGTCTGAAGGCTTTGCCCCGGATTACTCATCCCGTCAACAGGTTTATCAACACCGATTCGCCATGTATCGTTTTTGGGGTTTTTCCCTTTTGTCCTAACTTCTCCTCCAATCTCTACCATGAAATTCTTAATTCCGAGCGTCTCAAAATACCGGTACATAACATCAACAGAATATCCCTGTGCAATTGAATTGACATCAATTTTTATCCCCTGCAGTTCTTTAATGAATTTCTTACCCTGAATCCTAACCTTTTGCATTCCAACATATTGCAGAAGGCTATCAATTTTAGTTGAATCTATTTTTACTTTCTTCTCAGGTCCAAAACCCCAGGCATTTCATACATGGAACAATCGGATCCGAAATGGCGAAAAATAAACGACAAAATAAACTTTGTAACCAAAGGTGGGATTTATGCCTGGCACAACTGGGATTATGCCGGTTTGTTTGAGTTTAGGTCACAATTCGCCGAGGGTTATAATTACCCGCAAACCGACTATATTTCAAAGTTTATGGCCCCTGGTTATTTCCAACTCTCCCTTGGGATGAATTATAAACCATTCGATTATTTTGCTCTTTTCGTCTCACCTGTTGGGGCAAGATTAACTGTTGTGAACGATACAAAACTCACGCACACAGTTGATGATAAACAAAATCTTATAGGAGCATTCGGGGTTAAAGGCGACAATACCACTTTGTGGCAGGTAGGGGGATCGTTGAATATGATTTTCAAAAAAGACATTATGAAGAACCTGAATTATATGTCGAAACTCGATTTATTCTCAGATTACCGCAATAACCCGCTGAATATAATTGTTGGTTTTGAAAATGATTTCCTCATGAAAGTAAATAAGTATATTTCCCTCAGCCTGACTACAATGCTCATCTATGACGACAATGTCAACTATACCGATAAAGAAGGTATTACACACGGACCGCGAACACAATTCAGGGAAACCTTCAGCCTTGGATTTGCCTATTCGTTAGCTCGCAAATAATATCATAATTCACAACCGAAGGATTAACCAAAACAACAAACAAAATGGGACTACTTAAAGAATTCAAAGCATTTGCCATGAAAGGCAATGTAATCGACCTGGCAGTCGGTGTAATTATCGGAGGTGCTTTTGGCGCAATCGTCAAGTCATTAATTGACGATGTTATTACTCCATTGCTGCTTAATCCGGCGCTTGAAGCTTCCGGTGCAAAAAACATTCAGGACCTCACCTGGGGATCGGTAAAATATGGCAGCTTTTTGTCAGCCATAATTTCATTCCTGATGATTGCATTTGTATTATTCGGAATTATAAAAGCGATGAATGCTGCTAAGAAAAAGGAAGTGGAAGCCCCTGCAGCTCCCGCAGTTCCTCCTGCACAGGAAGTATTACTTGCCGAAATAAGGGATCTGCTTAAAGAGAAAAAATAAGTTCGATTTCATTTATTCCAAAACCGGTCATCGAACGACCGGTTTTTTCCCTCTTAATAAACCGTATCGGGACCTGGTTGGTGCGCTTGGTTTACCCCTAACATTAAATGGGGCTTATCACTTCCTGAATTTATATCCGATGCCGGGTGATTGTTGGTAGCAGATTAGTTATTTTTGTGGTAATAGAATAATACTTCAAAGGATGAAGAAACAACACCACAGCAAGAAATCCGGTTTACCTCCGGGAAGCCTGGTTTATACAGGCTCGGGGACGAGGGATACTTTAATAAATATGTTGGTTTTTGATGACGGGAGTTTCGAATACCACGAAAATATATCTGTTGACAAAGCAATACAATTACAGGGAGAAGCAAAAACCAACTGGATACTTGTGAAAGGGTTTAGCCAGACCGGAGAAGTTCAGAAACTGGCTGAAAATTTCGGGATACATCCTCTGATTATCGAGGATATTTTCAATGTGGAACATTTACCCAAAGTTGTGGATCTCGAAAAAAGTTTATTCGTCACCCTCAAAAATCTAAGCTGGAACGAACCCGAACAACTCATTGAATATGAGCAGGTAAGCCTGTTTTTAGGACCGAATATCCTGATTTCGTTCGAAGAAAAAGACAACAATATTTTTGCACCTATTATTGAACGCCTGAAAGCCGGTAAAGGCAAAGGCCGGATGAGGCAGGAAGATTACCTTTGTTACCTGCTGGTCGATCACGTTGTTGATAATTATTATATACTTCTTGATCATACCGAGGACCAGATCGAAGATCTTGAAAAGCTCCTGATCGACAATGATACAACCGAACTTTCGGTATCCTTCCTGGGCCTGAAGAAAAACCTGATGCTGCTTCGGAAAAGCATTTATCCGTTAAAGGAAGAAATAAGGTTTATGTCGCGCGAAGAATCAGGAATGATTACCGATTACACAAGGCAGTATTTTACAGATATAAACGATCATCTTTCGTTCATTATTCAATCCATCGACAGTTTCCGCGAAATGATTTCATCCATGATGGACCTGCTCATGGCTAAAAATGCTAACCGGATGAACAGTATCATGAAGACACTCACGCTGGTTTCAACCATATTTATTCCTATGACACTAGTTTCGAGTATTTATGGGATGAATTTTGACAATATGCCGGAATTGCGCTATAAATACGG
>CAISRK010000422.1 GCA_903887815.1 uncultured Bacteroidales bacterium
ATCTGATCGAAGATGTGTTTATGAAACATTTTGGGAATCCCATCCTCAGTGAACAAACGGATTCGGCGATACTATCAGTAGGTTCTGGTGAAATAGCATTTACGACCGACTCCTTTGTAATCGATCCCCTGTTTTTCCCGGGCGGAAACATCGGCAAACTTGCGGTTTGCGGCACAGTGAACGACCTTGCCGTATCAGGCGCCGAACCTTTGTACATCAGCGTTTCGTTTATCATCGAGGAAGGTTTCGCGATGAGTGAACTCGAAATAATTGTTGAGTCGCTCGCAGCTGAAGCCAAAAAAGCCGGCGTACTCATTGTTACCGGCGATACCAAAGTGGTGAACAAAGGTAAATGCGATAAGGTGTTTATCAATACAGCCGGTATAGGCCGTGTGATAAAGGAAAACCTTGAGATCACAAAAGCTGTTAATATTATACCGGGTGATTGTATTATAATTAACGGAACTATCGGCGATCATGGAATGGCCGTGATGAATGCCCGGGAATCGTTTAGTTTTAAAACCAATGTTGAATCCGATTGCGCTTCCCTGAATAAACTCATCCGTGAGGTACTCGATAATTCTCAGGTAAAATTCATGCGTGATCCCACACGCGGCGGAGTTGCAACTGTATTGAACGAGTTGGCAGGAAAGGTGTATCTCGGCATTGAACTGGATGAAACGGCCCTGCCTGTTAACAAAGGTGTGGGAGCTATGTGTGAGCTGCTGGGTTTCGATCCGCTGCATATAGCCAACGAAGGCAAAGTTATAATTGTTGCTGCGGAAGATGATGCTGCTAAAATTCTTGAAATACTCCGAAACAATGAACTTGGAACAAAAAGTGCGCTAATCGGGCGTATTGTTGGCGATCACCCCGGCAAGGTTGTACTTAAGAATCAGACCGGTGGACGGCGCATTGTCGATTCACTGGCCGGTGATCAATTACCCCGGATCTGCTGAGAATAATGTTTTCGGGTGGTTATGACATTTGATTTAAGAACAAGGATTAACGATTTAAGATTTGCTAAGATTTGACTAACTCAAATATTCGGAATCTTTCTAAAATCAAAAGTCGTAAATCGTAAATTAAAAAAAGAATTCATAATAGCACAAAATCGAGTTTATGCATGAGTTTTCCCTTGCCGTCGAAGTCATCAGTCTTGCCCAGCGCGAAGCGGAGCGGAATGGCGCCGGAACCATCCGGGAGATTTCGATCGAGGTAGGAGATCTTAGCGGCGTGGAGGCCGATGCATTTGAGTCGGCACTTGAGCTGCTGGTCAAAGAATCCATTCTTGAAAATTCAGTAATCGCCATAGTCCGCATTCCGGGCAGAGGATTCTGCAGCGGGTGTAATCTTGAATTTGAGATGAAATTCCGGATGGCAGCATGTCCTGTTTGCAAGTGTTTCCCGTCAAAAATAAGCGGTGGCGAAGAGTTCAGGGTGGTGTCACTTGAGGTGGATTAGATTTGGTCAAGGGGCAAATCAAGGGGCAAATAGGGTTACAAGGTTTAAAAGAGCAATAAAAGGCTAAATGAAACCGGTTATGAACAATAATTCCCTAGTTCAAGCTTAATGCCCGCCAAAATGACAATACCGCCAGCTAACTTTATAGCCGATGAAAAAAAATCTGTAAATTTGAATTTTATCGTTCTCATGAAACACTTGAATGAAAGATAGCAAAAAAAAGAATACGACACTCCTTCACCTTAAGGGTGAAGAGCAGCTGAAATTACTCGCTGACAAGGCAGGACTTAACACCACTGCAGAAGCTGACATGCTCAAACTGATCCATGAATTACAGGTGCATCAGATAGAACTCGAAATGCAAAATAATGAACTTATTAAAGCAAAACAGCAGGAAGGACTTGCCAAAGAAAAATATTCCAGCATGTTCGATTATGCACCTTCTGCCTATTTTACCCTCACTGCAAGCGGGAACATAGCAGAGATAAACCTGATGGGAGCGAAAATGCTTGACAAGGGTCGAAGTGACCTGTTAAATAAAAGTCTTGAACATTTTATTGCGATCGATTCAAGAAATACTTTTACCGATTTCCTTTCCAAAACATTAAGTAGCAAAAGCCCGCAGAGTTGTGAAATTGTCTTTAATGCCTTAAGCGGCATGCCTTTGTATGCCCACCTGAACGGCACTAAAGTTAATGATGGAATTCATTGCATGATCAATGCGGTGGATATTACAGCTCGAAAGCAGGCAGAATATGCCTTGCAAAAAAGCGAGGAAAAATTCCGGCAACTTGCCGAAAGTTCGACACTTCTTGTTTATCGCATGCTTTTAAAGCCTGAATTAAAATTCGATTATGTAAGCCCTTCAGCAACGGCAATTACAGGATATACACCTGAAGACCATTACAACGATGCACAACTCGGGTTCAAACTGGTTCATCCTGACGACAGGATATTGCTCGAAAACACAACCAGCTATAGTAATGGGGAACCTCTTGAGTTGAGGTGGATACGAAAAAACGGACAGGTAATATGGACAGAACAGCGGAATATTTTGTTGTTTGATGAGAACAACGAACCTTTTGCCATTGAGGGAAATGCGAGGGATATTACCGATCGCAAAAACACAGAACTGGCGCTTCGTAAAGAAGTTCAGCGGAATTCGTTGATGCTCGGTTTGTTTACGAAAGCTCCGGCTCTTACCGATAAAGAACTTTTTGATGAGGCACTTGAAATAGCTGTTTCTATTACCGACAGCAAAATAGGTTTCTTCCACCAGGTAAGCGAAAACCAGAAGGACATCATACTCACAACTTGGAATGTTGAAGCAAAGAAAAACTGTACCACAATTTATGATAATCATTATCCAGTTGATAAAGCGGGAAACTGGGCCGACTGTATAAGGCAGAAGAAAGCAGTTGTTTATAATGATTATCCTGTTTCGCCAAATAAAAAAGGGCTGCCCGACGGGCATTCCCCTATAGGCAGAATTCTTAGCATTCCGGTAGTTCAGGACGACAAAGTCATTCTCATATTTGGTGTTGGCAATAAATCGTATGATTATAATGATTCGGATGTATTGCAGATACAATCTATTGCCAATGAATTGCATAAAATACTGGGAAAACGAAAAGTAGAAAAAAATTTACAAAAAAGCGAAGACCGTTGGCAATTTGCCATCGAAGGGAGTAATGATGGCATCTGGGACTGGAATATGATTACCAATGATGTTTTTTTCTCTAACCGCTGGAAAGAAATGGTAGGCTTTGAACCTGGCGAACTGGAGGGAAAACTCAGCGAATGGCAAAGCAGGATTCATCCTGATGATGTTGAAACAGTCTTGATCAGTTTGCAACAACATTTAAATCAGGAAACACCAGTTTATGCAGTCGAGCATCGCTTATTATGCAAGGATGGATCCTGGAAATGGATCCTTGACAGGGGTAAAGTATTGCAATGGAACGATGAAGGAAAACCTTTACGCATGGTTGGTACGCATACAGATATCTCTGACCGAAAAAATGCCGAAGAAATCATACATAAATCGGAAGAGAAATTTCGCATTGTAGCTGACAATGCATACAACTGGGAATTCTGGGAAGGGGCCGACGGAAATTGGATTCATCACTCCCCTTCGTGTAAAAAACTCACGGGATATACAGCAGATGAATTTTTGAATGACAATGGTTTACTTATAAAAATAATACATCCTGATGACCGACAAGCATATATTGATCATTATCATGAATCGTTAATTCATAAGACTCAGGGAAGGCACTTTTTCAGAATCACTACTAAAGAAGGAGAAATCCGCCATATTGAACATGTATGTCAGGCAGTTTTTGACGAAACAAAATCTTTTATTGGTATAAGGGGGAGTAATATCGACATTACTGAACAAAAGCTTGCTGAAAAGCAGCTAAAGGAGAACGAAGTCCAGTACAGGAACCTGGCAAATGCAGGTTCAGCGCTTATTTGGACATCGGGGACAGATAAACTATGTAATTATTTTAATGAAGCATGGCTTAAATTTACCGGTCGGACATTTGAACAGGAGATGGGTAACGGGTGGACAGAAGGAGTTCATCCCGATGATTTCAATAAATGCCTGGACACCTATGTATCGGCATTTGACAAACAGATTTCATTTGAAATGGAATACCGCCTGCGTCATTCGAACGGAACATACAGGTGGTTGGTTGATTTGGGTATTCCAAATTATAACAGTACAGGGGAATTCGTCGGATACATCGGACATTGTTTCGACATTACCGAACGAAAACTTATAAAAGACACGCAAACATTTTTACTTGGTTGCGGATTACCCGGAACTGGTGAAGATTTTTTCGAGTCACTGGCGCGCTACCTGGCTGTAACACTTAATATGGAATATGTGTGTATCGACCGGCTGGAGGGTGATGGTCTGATGGCACAAACCGTTGCCATTTATAATGAAGGGAAGTTCGAAAGCAACGTGTTGTATGCCCTTAAAGATACACCTTGCGGCGAAGTAGTCGATAGGAGCGTATGCTGCTATCGACACGGCGTCAGGCAACTGTTCCCGAATGACGAAGCCCTTCAGGATTTGAATGCCGAGAGTTATATAGGAACAACCCTTCTCAGTTCGAGAGGACAGGCAATAGGTTTAATTGCCGTTATCGGGCATCAGCCTTTGCATGAAGAAGGAAAAGCGGAAACACTGCTGAAATTGGTTGCACCAAGGGCTGCCGGGGAGTTGGAAAGACGCGAAGCTGAAAATGCACTGAAAGGAATGTTGGTGCAATTATTAGAAGCCAAAGAAAAAGCAGAAGAAAGCGACCGCCTCAAATCTGCTTTTCTTGCCAATATGTCGCATGAAATCCGAACACCTATGAATGGTATTTTAGGATTTTCCGAACTACTTAAAACACCTGGTCTTACAGGCGATCAGCAGCAGGAGTATATCCGAATAATTGGGAAAAGCGGTGCTCGGATGCTCAATATCATCAACGATATTGTTGATATATCCAAGATCGAAGCCGGGCTCATGAAACTTGAAATGAAAGAATCAAATATTAACGAGCAGATCAAGTTCCTCTGTGCCTTTTTTAAACCTGAGGTGGAAGCCAAAGGGATGAAGCTCACTTTTAAAAATCCCTTGCCCGATAAAGAAGCAATCATTAAAACCGATGACGTAAAAGTTTATGCCATCCTTGCTAACCTTGTTAAAAATGCAATTAAATACAGCCAAAAAGGAACAATCGAAATTGGATACGATAAAACGCCCGATAAATTTGAGTTCTTTGTAAAAGACACCGGAATGGGCATTCCAAAAGCAAGGCAGGCAGCAATTTTTGAAAGATTTGTTCAGGCTGATATTGAAGATAGAGATGCACGGCAAGGAGCAGGTTTGGGTTTAGCTATTACTAAATCGTACGTTGAAATGCTTGGTGGCAAAATATGGGTAGAAAGCCAGGAAGGCATTGGGTCATGCTTTTTTTTCAACATACCTTACTCCACTGACCTGGTTGCAGAAACTACTGTGCAGCAACTTACACCTTCAGATAAATCAGATTCCGTCAGAAAACTAAAAATACTTATTGCCGAAGATGATGAAGTATCGGAAATGTTGATTACTTTAATAATCAATATGTTTGCAGAAGAAATTTTAAGAGCAAGGTCGGGAGTCGAAGCGGTTGAAATTTGCCGCAATAATCCTGATATAGACCTGATACTGATGGATATTCGTATGTCCGAAATGGGCGGATATGAAGCCACCCGACAAATCAGGCTATTTAACAAGCATGTAATCATCGTTGCACAAACTGCATATGGTCTGACTGGCGACAGAGAGATCGCAATTGAATCAGGATGCAACGATTATATTACAAAACCTATTAATCAGGATGAATTATTGGCTTTAATCAAAAGTATTTCAGGAAATGCAAAAGAGCAATATTGATAATTAATTAACAAAAATAAAGCATATAGTTCTAAAACAGGTTATACGCAGTAAGGACTGCAAAGCTAATTGAAGCATGCTGCCAAGCAAAGAATTCGGTGTTGGCGCGCAAGAAATCAGCCCTGATTCCCTGCAGCATATAGTTTCAACAGTAAGCGGCAATCATTAACAAAAAAAACAGTATCATAAACTAAAACTTGAATACCATGTGCGAAACCTGCGGATGCGGCGATAATTCAGAACTTACTATTCACGATCGCAAACAGACTCATTCACATGATCATGACCATTTACATGGGCTTGATCATGAACACAGCCATACGCATTCCCACGGCCCCGAAAGTATTCTTTTTGCGCATTCGCATAACCATGAACATTCCCCGGGTAAGGTTATCAGCCTCAATCTGGATATACTTTCCGACAATAACCGATTGGCCGGTATCAACCGGAGATCGTTTGAGGAACGGAAAATCCTTTGCCTGAACCTTGTAAGTTCGCCGGGATCAGGCAAAACCAGTATTCTTGAAAAAACCATCAAAGCCCTTATCCCGACTAATAAAATTTACGTTATCGAAGGCGACCAGCAAACCCTGCTCGATGCCGACAGGATCGAAAAATCGGGTGCTCCTGCCATACAGATCAATACCGGGTCGGGATGCCATCTCGATGCACGAATGGTAGATTCAGCTTTTAAAAAACTGGATGTCGAAAACAATTCAATACTGTTTATCGAAAATGTTGGGAACCTGGTTTGCCCCGCAATGTTCGACCTGGGTGAATTTAAACGTGTTGTGGTGATCAGCGTTACCGAAGGCGAAGACAAACCGCTGAAGTACCCTTATATGTTCCAGTCGTCGGACCTGTGCATAATCAACAAATCGGACCTCCTGCCTTATGTTGATTTCAGTACTGAGAAAGCGATGGAATATGCCCGCTCGCTGAATCCTGAACTGGAGTTCATTCTTATGTCGGCAAGGACCGGCGAAGGAATGGATGACTGGTACGCTTGGCTTAAAAACCAATCTGGTACCGGCGTTGAATAACAAAATAAAGGATTAGTCTAGTCAAAGGATACTCAGGCCTGAAGTGCTTCAACAAGTTCCTTAACATGTTTAATCGCCAGGGGAATCGCTGCTTCAACTTCAGAGCTGAGTTCCATTCCCATGTCCTGGAAATCTTTCACCGAAACTGCCACAAGGTGTATAGCTGGCATATTGCCAAGTAAAAAGGCTGCATCGAGCAAATCCTTAAGCCCTATTTCGTGGGCACTCAACTGCTGTGGGAAATCCCTGGCATACTTCGGATGTAACACCCTCACATGCCCGGCCGGGAACTGGTCCAACGCAGCATCGATAATGATAACCGTACTGTACGACTGGATAAATCCGAGTAAATGGAATCCACCTGTGCCGCCATCCATAAGGTCAGCTTTTGAGTAGCCTTCTTTTTCAAGTGCGGCAACTACATGAATACCAACTCCTTCGTCGTTGAGCAATATATTTCCGATCCCGAGTACCAGGATTTTGTTTTGTAGTGAAGTCAATATTCCGGATTTATTTTTGTACCCCGAAAAGTACAAATTTATTTAAAAACAAAGATTAACGATTTTTTGAGTTATGATCAGCATTAAAATTGCTTTACTTCTGAAATCTAAAATCGTTAATCCTTGTTCATTATTCATCATGTTTTATACCAGCTTATATGCTTGCCTAGTTCTTCGGGCAATCCTCGGTTTTGGCATCGTGACGTTCTATCACATCTTCTTCGATGAATTTCCATCCTCCTATCATTGAGGATGTAACTCCGCGGCGTTCGATATAATCGTGATAGAAAACAAGGTAGATATGCACGATAGCAAAAAGTATAAAGCCCCACATCAGGATATGGTGAAGCTGGCGGGCATGCATATCGCCACCCAGGAAGGGGACGATCCATGCGAACATTTTCGGCAGAAACGATGAACTCATTGCCGAATACATCCCGAAACCGGTAAGGCTTTGCAACAGGAAAATCAGGAACGTAATGAAGTAAATAAAGCTGGCAAGAGCATTGTGCCCAATTGAGTCAATCTGCTTATGGGTAACCTGCAGTACATCAACTTTTATTACATCGATGATTTCCTTCCACTGGCATCGCTTGAGCGGAATAAAATTATACCAGCGCGAAAATTCATTTCCTGCAAATCCCCAGTAAATCCTGAATATAAAATTGAAGAAAAAGAGAAATGCACTTACGAAATGGATGAATCTTACGGTGCCGAACCAATAATTGAAATAGGCCTCGGTGCTTTTCATAAAAGCAGGCGGATGACCAATCACATACCCGGTAATGCACAATGCGGTAACGCAGAGGGCATTTATCCAATGGTAGAGACGTACAGGCATTTCCCATACATGAACCTCACGCATGGGTACTGATCTGATTCTCATGGCCTAATAGGTTTTAAGTTCATGAATATGGCTTCCGTTTTCATCGTAAACATGCACAGCACATGCCAGGCACGGGTCGAAAGAGTGGATGGTCCTGATTACCTCAAGCGGTACTTTGGGATCAGCAACCGGTGTCCCGATTAACGATTCCTCGTATGCCGAACGTTTGCCTGCCGGATCGCGTGGCGATGCATTCCAGGTAGTTGGTACTACCAGCTGGTAGTTTGCAATTTTCTTATCCTCAATTACAATAAAATGGGATAATGCACCCCTTGGAGCCTCTACCATTCCGATTCCTTTTGCTGACTTCGGCCACGATTCAGGTTCCCATTTTGAATTATTCATTGTGCTTGTATCACCATTTTTAATATTATCAAGCAGCTGTTGGTAGAATCCAAGTGCCCAGTCGCATGTAAGCTTGGTTTCGAGCCCTCTGGCGGCGGTACGCCCAAGAGTTGAGAACAATGCTGCAACTGGCACATCAAGTGCCCTGAGCGTGCTCTCAATAACCTCCTTATAGTCCTCACGGCCCGAAGCATATCCGACAAGCATCCTCGAAAGCGGTCCGACTTCCATAGGGTAGCCTTTCCAGCGCGGTGTTTTTACCCAGCTGTATTTCTGGGTGAAATCAAGATGCTCATAGGGTGGTTTAGGCCCTGTATAATTAAATTTGGTTTCTCCTTCCCATGGATGCAGCCCTGTTTTGTCGCCTTTCGAATACTCGTACCACGAATTGTTTACATATTCCTGGATCTGCTCCGGATCATCAGCCTTAATTTCATGGATTTTGCTCAGGTCGCGGTTTAAGATAACACCACGGGGCATTTTAAAGCTTTCAGGGTTATTGTAACCGTTGGTCGGGAAATCGCCGAACGACATATAGTTCGACAAACCACCTCCGATTGCACCCCAGTCACTCTTATAGAACGAAGCTATGGCCAGCAGATCGGGAATATAAACCTGGTCGACGAAAGTTTTAGCATCTTCGAATAATTTACCAACCATGGCAAGCCTTTCGGCATTCACGGCATTGGCTTCTTCGATGTTTATTGAACATGGAACGCCACCAACCAGGTAATTCGGGTGCGGGTTCTTGCCACCGAAAATGGTATGGACTTTCACAATTTCCTTCTGCCATTCCAATGCTTCGAGGTAATGGGCTACAGCGATAAGGTTTATGGCAGGAGGCAGCTTATAGGCCGAATGTCCCCAGTAACCGTTTGCAAAAATCCCCAACTGACCGCTTTCAACAAAATTCTTGAAGCGTTTCTGTATATCGGTAAAATAGCCTACTGAACTTTTCGGCCAGGGCGATATACTCTGTGCTATGGATGCAGCTTCCTTGGGATCAGCTTTCAGTGCAGAAACCACATCTACCCAGTCGAGTGCATGCAGTACATAAAAATGCACCACATGATCCTGTATATACAAAGCATTAGCCATGAGGTTACGGATCAGTTCAGCATTAGCAGGAACTGAGATTCCTAAAGCGTTTTCGACTGTTCTCACCGAAGTGAGTGAATGGGTAGAGGTACAAACTCCGCAAACGCGTCCGACAAATGCCCATGCATCGCGCGGATCGCGGCCTTTTAATATGGTTTCGATGCCGCGAACCATAGTTCCGGAGCTATACGCATCGGTAATTACTCCATTATTAACTTCTATTTCAACCCGCAAGTGTCCTTCGATTCGGGTGATGGGATCTATAACGATTCTTTCAGCCATGGCTATTTATCTTTAGGGGTTTCAACTTCAGTAGTTTCAGGGGCATTGGTGATTTCGCGGTGTTTGCGTACATTGGTTACTACGGCATGTGCTGCAACGCCAACAACTGTTGCAACGCCTAAACCAAGACCGATTTTATCGGCTGTGGTCTCAATGCCAAATCCTTCGATACTTGGTAAATGCTGGTAGAAAGGGCCGTTGTCCCAGAATCCGGCTTCGGAACACCCGATGCACGGATGACCTGATTGGATCGGATAACTAATACCATCATTCCATTTGATGATTCCACATGAATTATAGGTAACAGGACCTTTGCAGCCCATTTTATAAAGGCAATAGCCACGTTTTGCTCCTTCATCATCGAAAGATTCGACGAACAAACCGGCATCAAAATTAGCACGGCGGTAACATGTATCGTGAACCCGGCGCGAATAAAATGCTTTCGGACGGCTTAATTCATCCAGTTGAGGTATACGGTCGAAGGTAAGGAGGTGAACTACAACCCCGGCCATAACATCAGCTATTGGCGGACATCCCTGTACATTAATAACCGGTTTCCCACTGATAACTTTATGGACTGGTTTTGCACCCGTAGGATTAGGACTTGCAGCCTGAACACAGCCTGCCGAAGCGCAATTACCCCAGGCTACAACAGCTTTGCAGTTTGCAACAGCTTCCTCAAGGATCTGTTTTGCACTGCGGCCACCGATACAGCAGTAGGCCTCATTCTCTGTAGGAATTGAGCCCTCAACCATAACAATATACTCGCCCGGGAATTTAGCCATTACAGCTTTGTATGCATCTTCGGCTTGTGCCCCCGAAGCTGCCATCAGGGTTTCCTGGTAATCGAGCGAAATTTTGTCCAGGACAATGTTGGCTACAATCGGGTGCGAAGCACGGATAAACGATTCGCTGCAGCAGGTACATTCCTGGAAATGAAACCAGATTACCGGTAGCCGGGGTTTGGTTTCAAGCGCTTTTACAATCTGGCCGATACTGCTGGACTCCAGTCCCAGCAATGCAGCCGTTGTTGCGCAAAACTTAAGAAAATCCTTACGGGATATCCCATCTTTTTTGACTTCCTCATAAAATGAGGGTTGCTTATTTTCCATAAAGCGGTCGGTTTAAATTAGTTCAACGGAAAGTAAATATATGCATGAAATTCGATATTTCGACATGCACTATGGTCAGCCACAGCTATTTATATTTAGTATAAATAAACATTAGTTCAATTATTAAACACTCCTGAAAATTTTATAAATATCAAATCTATCGTAAACAGAGGCTTTCAAGGGGAACATGAAAGTGACCAGGCTGAAAAACAGGAATTTAATACAGATGCTACCGAAAATGCATTTTTTTATCAACAGGCACAGTAAATATGTGCTTAAATATGCTCAAAACTTAATATTTAGATTTCGAGCATAAACTTTGCCGGTAATATGAAGTATTTTAAGAACGCTTTAAATAAGCAACAGCCCCGGTCATGCCTCTTAAATAATATGAGCTCGTTCCATCAGTTGGCAGAACCTTAAAAACTCAGCTTTGCCGACATATTGAAAGTCCTTCCCAGCGACCAGAAACCCCTGAACGTATCGAGGTCGTGACTGGCACCATCCTCTCCACGAATAATAGTCTGCCTGCCGAAAATGTTCTGGCAGGCTAGCTGCAGTGAAACAGGTAATTCCTTAATGTGGAAATCATAACCCGCATACAGGTCGAGTAAGGAATACGAAGGAATCCTGTAAGGCTGGGAGCGGTCATCAGCGTTGTTCCGGTTAGCCGGATCGAAACTGGCATAAAGCCTGTTGTAATAAACCCAATCAGCTGAAAAGCTGAAACTGTCTACAGAATGATATTCGCCTGATATACCAATTTGTGTTTGGGGCGCATCACCGACATAGAGTCCTTTTGTATAAATCATAATGCTGTCGGCGAGGACATGGTTATTGTCGTATAGGCTCGCGGTAACATCATTTTGCCATTTCCAGTTACCCAGCGAAACTGTTGCAGCAACCGTTATGCACCGGATGATATTATAACGCATTTCGGCTTCAATTCCTGAATGTATGGCGTTTAAACCACGAACAAGCGACCGCGTGAAGGAACTATCGATTAACTGTATATTTTCATTCGAAAGCAAAGATTTATCCTTCCACAAAGTACAATACAGGTTGAGCCGGGTCGCAACTTTTCCGCTTTCGTAAGTATAACCAGCCTCGGCAGCACTTATTTTTTCGTTCACCAGGTTTTGAGCAACAGCATTTGAATAATTTACATACACAAACTTATAATAGGGCTCGCGCGAGTAGTATCCAATGTTTCCGTAGATACTCCCCGATTTCCCTGCTTTATAACTGATCCCGCTTTTGATATCAAACCCTGCTTTGTTAACCGGTTCGCTCTTTGGGCTATCAGGATAATTATAGGTATCCTTCCTACAGTAATGAGTCCCCGACAGGGTTGAAGCGATAAATGCAGTGATATTGCAGGAATTGTACTCCAGCTGACTAAATAAATTCCCATAGCTTATCATCGAATAATTATCAACATTCACAACGTCACCAGGATTCTTGACCTGGTTCCGGCCATTTACACCGGCTAATGACCAGGCATATTGTTCGATCCAGGCAGTCCCTCCCATAAGATCGCCGACCACCTCATACAAGTGTGAGCGGAAATTCCGCAGATGGATTCCGGAAGTAAGCTTCAGATTATCATTCAATTGCAGATTAAGTGAGCTGAGCAGGCCAATCCAGTAATGGTCGGCCAGGTAATTGGTGAGTATGTTTTTGGAATATCCTTTAACAACTGTACCGTCAGCAAGTTGAGCAGAATCGGTATGCGTTGAATTATTTAAAAATACCTGATCGAAATCGATCTGGTTATTCTTCTGAAATGTCCATGTCGTTGGCCCGTAATTGTAGGCTTCGGTATATCTGCCACCGCCTTTGCCCCATGAAACATAAGCGGAACTTGAAAGGGAGGCCTTTTTACCGATCGTAAAGTAATGGTTCAGGTTGATTTGGGGTTTATGGTAGAAATTTTCGGATAAGCTGAGAATTTCTCCGTTATATTCACCCCAGTTGCTGTTATACTTTACCCCGAATTTCTCAAAATCGGCCTGGCTCATACCATAATTACGCTGCCCATGGCGTTCGGGCGAACCCATTGCCGTGAGCACAAGACGGTGTTTTTTATTGATCGGCTTATCAATACTGAGAAAATACGACCAGCCATTAACAAAAGTAGCATCCACAAATCCGGGACCAACCGTATGCGATCCCAGGAAAGTAAGTGCAGCCCCGTTTTTCATTTTCCCGGTCGAAAAACTCAGTATAGTTTTGCTGTTGCCGCAGTCCGACAGGCTGTAACGCAATACTCCGCCGGCCTCAGCTGACGCTGATCGGGTAATTATATTTATTGTGCCTCCCACCGAGTTCATCGCCACTTTGGATGCGCCCAGACCACGCTGAACCTGTATGGCTTCGGTGGCATCGGCCAGTCCTGTCCAGTTCGACCAGTAAACGAGGCCGTTTTCCATACTGCTTACCGGCACCCCATTAAGCAGCAGCGACACATTCTCCTGCTGGAAACCGCGGAGCGAAAGCCTGTCGTCGCCGCTGCCGCCACCTTCACGGGTAGCATAAACCCCGGGAGTCATTTTTAGAATTTCAGGGTAATCCTGGTTACCCAGTTTCTGCTCAATTGTGTGCGCCCTTATATTGGTAACAGCAACGGGAGTATTGCGGTCGCTAACGAAGGATGAAATAACCCTGACCTCATTCAGTTCCACAACTTTGGGCTCCAGGGCAACGGTTCCAAGGTAAATTGTGTTAGTGTTTTGATTACCGGATTCAAGGATGAGTGTATTATATGAAATATGAGTAAACTGAAGTTTTACATTATGACCGGTAACTGCCAGTTCAAAAGTTCCGTCAACCCGGCTTACTGTTCCCTCCGAAGTTCCATCAATCATGATTGAAACGCCAGGTATAGTTTCACTTGTGTTTTTATCGGTTACAATTCCCTGGATTTTTATTTGCTGTGCATGGAGTCGTATTGAAGCACTAAACAATAAAATCAACAGCAGTACTGATATCTTTTTCATTTTCCCGGTATGTATTAAAACAAAAATGCCCTGAAGAATCCTCCGGGGCCGATGGTTGATAATACAGATACCTAAAACAGCATACCCTGCTCAGGCATGTGTCTTATGATCAATATTCTTCTTCCATCCAGACTATACTGTCGGTACCGGAGTTAAACCGGTTCAATCCCGCATTTGCGGGAGTAGCGGACTATACCGCCGATCGGGAATTTCACCCTGCCCTGAAGAAAGCGGTGTAATTTGTTATCCAAATTCCAAACGCCGGTGCAAATGTATACTAATTTATTTATGCGAAGCAGGTGAATATGAAAAATGTTTGTATTTCCGGACAATAGCCTACAGGTTGGATCAATTAGTTAATATTCAACGATATAGACTTAATATATAATACTGTCAGAATTTAAATTCCAAGTCCCAAATCGAAAATCCAAAATCCCAAATCTCAAATCGCAAATCGCAAATTCCAGATCCGGCATCCCTTCGCCTTTCACCTTTCGCCTCTCGCCGTTCTCCCCTCTCATTTCGCCCCTCGCCTTTCGCCCCTCATTCCTACCTCATTAACTTCAGCTCAAATCCTGCATCCGGCTCGTTGCCAGGCTTTAATTTGTTATATTTAAGAAGTTTCGACAGGCGTATGCATTTTTCCTGCGAAACCGAATACATGCTGTCACCACGTTTCATCACATACACATGTTCCCTGTTTTTATTCTTCTTGGGTTCAAGGTACACTATCTGTCCGGCGACAATATTATCATGTTCGGTTAAATCGTTCTGTTTATATACCTGGAAACTGTAGATTTCAAATTCCTTGGATATACTGAACCAGGTATCGTTATTTGAAGCAAAAACAAAAGGCACCCCATAATTCTGGTAAACCTTTCGTCCAAGCCCGGAAGTGTATAAATATTCAAAATCACCGGGAAGGGGATATTTATAATTTTTAGTAAACAATACCCTGCCTGAGTTACTTAGTTTTGCCTGGCTGTTCACTTCGCTCTTTTCTGTCGCATGTTTCGAAGCTTTTACCCTGGGCTCATCGTTCCCTGCCATTGCAGGCTGCATGGCAGTTGTATCATCATAAAGGAACAACTGGTTGGTCTCAATAGTCCGGATGAGGATATTGGCATATTCAGGATTTGTTGCATAACCGGCTTGTTTCAACCCCCTGGCCCAGGCAGCGTAATCCATAGAAGGGATCAAGAAAAGAGACGCATAGCGCTGCCGTGTGATTAAGAACAGGGAATGGTCGCGGTACGATTCTTCGACGCTTTTGTATTTACGGAAGCATTCGTTTTTTGCGTCATCGTCGTAAAAATACGTATCGCCCGTCCATTCTTTCTGGCACTTAATACCAAAATGGTTATTCGATTCAACAGCCAGTTTGCTTTTCCCGCATCCGCTTTCGATCATCCCCTGGGCCAGGGTTATACTGGCCGGAATATGGTAAAGCATCATTTCTTTGATGGCGGCAGCTTTGTATTGCTTAATATATGCCAAATAGTCTTCGCTGGTGAGTTTTTGAGCGGCTGAAATTCCGGGAATCATTACTAAAATGCATACAATCGCAGCAAAAAATCTCATAACATCGTGGTTTCGTTTACAAAAATACATAATCCGCAGTTCCCATTTTGAGGATATTCGGTTATATAACGTAATGCCTGAAGGGTTTTTGATTCGATAAGGAAAATAGTTTGCCAGAGAACATAGCCATTCATACCTGCCAGAGGGTATTGATTCATCCTTACCAAGGTATTATTCCCCGGCCTTTAATTGCACTGAGAACGTTAGCCTGTGATAAGGGCTGAATCCTTCAGCCAATACCGCCTTTCGGTGTTCGAGGGTCGGGTATCCTTTGTTGCGGTTCCAACCATATACAGGAAAACTACTGTTGAGTTTCAGCATATAATCATCGCGGTAGGTTTTTGCCAATACAGATGCTGCTGCTATCGACAAATATATTCCATCACCTTTTATGATGCAGTGATGCGGCACATTGCTGTAAGGTCTAAAACGGTTACCATCAACAAGTATCAATCCCGGTTGTGTACTTAGTTGCTCCAGGGCTTTGTGCATAGCCAGAATAGAAGCATTTAATATGTTGATCCTGTCAATTTCATGATTATCAACCATTGCAACAGCCCAGGCCAGGGCATCGGATTCAATAACATGACGCAGTTTTTCACGCTTTTTTGCTGAAAGTTTTTTAGAATCATCGAGGTCGTTGTTAAAATAATCAGAT
>CAISRK010000423.1 GCA_903887815.1 uncultured Bacteroidales bacterium
AAACACAGCAGGCTGAAAGGTTAAATTTGAAGTGTGGTTCTGTTTAATTGGATTTCAACCCCATATTGCCTGGGTTGTTTTTTATTCAAATCACGTACCTGTCGCTTCCTTTTTTTGCTAATGATAAATTATTAGGAATGTCGTGGTTAACAGTTTTTGCACTAATTGTATCCGGTGTATTTGTAGGTTTTATTAATACCCTTGCAGGTGGCGGAACAGCTATAAGTATCGCGGTACTTATGATGCTTGGCCTGCCTGCTAATATTGCCAACGGGACGAACCGGATTGCGGTAATCTTTCAGAATATAACCTCGGTGCAGGCTTTCAACCAGAAAAAACTGCTTCCGTGGCGTAAAGCTACTTTACTGGCATTACCAACAATAATTGGCTCTGTTATCGGAGCCTGGATCGCCATCGATATAAATGAAGCCTTTTTCCGCAAGGCCATGGCGATTATCATGTTAATCATGCTGGTATTTGTGGTTGTAAAACCGTCAGTTTGGTTAAAAGAAAAGAAGCACCTTACCGAAAAACCTGTTTCAATCTTCGAGTTAATCATATTCTTCCTTATCGGGATTTATGGCGGATTTATTCAGATCGGGGTCGGGTATTACCTTCTGGCAGCAATAGTACTTGGTTCAGGATTTGACCTTGTAAGGGCCAATGCCATTAAGGTTTGGATCGTATTGCTTTACACACTGGCAGCGCTGATGGTGTTTATTTTCAACAAGCAGGTTCACTGGCAGTTTGGCCTGGTTCATGCCATCGGAAATGTAATCGGGGCCTGGATTGCAACCCGGCTGGCCATAAAAAGAGGAGTTGAATTTGTGAGGTGGGTTATTATAGTGGTTATCCTTGTTTTCTCAGCCGATCTGCTAGGGTTTATCAGCATAAAACAAATCATTCAACATCTGTGATATGAAATCAATTCATCAAACTTTGTGCATCCTGCTGATATCAGGCGCTGTATGTTTCACGGCTTCAGCGCAGACAACAGTTCCGAAAAAGAATTACACCCTTGTTATTCATGGGGGTGCCGGGAATATTACAGCCTCAAATCTGCCGGCTGAAATCGCGGCACAATACAAATCCGAACTCAGTGAGGTTCTCAGGCATGGTGATTCGATTCTCAGGGACGGAGGCACTAGCATCGACGCAGTTGAATCTTGTGTAAGGATGATGGAGGATTGCCCCCTCTTTAATGCCGGCAAAGGCGCTGTTTTTACGGCTGAAGGCAAAAATGAATTAGATGCTGCAATTATGGATGGCAAAACCGGACTCGCGGGAGCTGTAGCCGGTGTTACAACCATTAAAAACCCAATTTCAGCGGCACGTGCTGTTATGGAAAAATCGAACCATGTAATGATGGCAGGAAAAGGTGCCGAGGTATTTGCTGCCGAAAATGGCCTCGAAATTGTCGATCCCACTTATTTTTTTACACAGAATCGCTGGAACGATTACCTGAAAGCAAAGTCAAAGGCCGATTCGATAAGCAATATAGATAAAAAACACGGTACGGTCGGGTGCGTGGCTGTTGACATATATGGTAACCTGGCAGCCGCTACTTCTACAGGCGGTATGACATTAAAAAAATATGGCCGCATTGGCGATTCGCCCATTATCGGTGCCGGTACGTATGCTGACAATGCAAGCTGTGCAATTTCTGCCACAGGGCATGGCGAGTTCTTTATACGGAATGTAGTTGCTTATGATATTGCGGCCCTTATGAAATACAAAGGCTTGCCCCTGGCTGAAGCTGCAAATGAAGTGGTTATGCAAAAACTCAGGCAGCAAGGCGGAGCCGGTGGTATTATAGGCGTTGATGCAAAAGGCAATTATACAATGACGTTTAACACTGCAGGCATGTTTCGCGGCTATATTAAATCGGATGGTGAAATGAAAGTTGGGATGTTTATGGAGGAATAATTCGGCCATCCGGCAATGTGCGAGTTTGAGAAATGTTGAGTAAATTAGCAGCTCAGGATAATTTTACATTTTAACGTTAGCTTTATGACAGAACAGGCAAATCCTCAATATATACGCCCTACCTGGGATGAATACTTTATGGAAGTATCGCGTACAATTGCCAAGCGTGCCACATGCGACCGCGGGCGGAGCGGATGCGTGATTGCACGTAACAAACAGATATTGGTTACAGGCTACGTTGGCTCACCGGTAGGCTTGCCGCATTGCGACGAAGTCGGGCACTTGTTCAAACAGGTTACCCACGAAGACGGGAAAGTTACCAATCACTGCGTGCGAACAGTACATGCTGAACAGAATGCCATCTGCCAGGCTGCCCGCCAGGGAATACCGCTCGAAGGAAGTACTCTTTACTGCCGGATGACTCCCTGCCGCACCTGCGCCATGCTAATCATAAACTGTGGCATAAAACGGGTTGTCTGCGAATTCAAATACCATTCAGGCGCCGAATCGGAAGAAATGTTCCGCGAAGCCGGTATTGATCTGTCGTATGTGAATGATGAGGTGCTTCAATATTCGAAACAGCAGGTTGATAATATTGACCCGGCTGAAACAGGTAAATAATAAGTCTATTTCGTTTTTTCAGCCTGGGTTATGTTGAAATAAGTTTCACCGACGAAGCTTTAAAATGTGTCCACACTTTCCTGCTCGGTGCCAGTTCAAGCTTTTCGGCCGATTCGCGGCTGATTTGAGCATGCAACACAATCCCGATATCGACTACTACATCCATCCCTGCCCGCGACGGATATAAATCAAGCACAATCCCTTCGAAATTATTCAAAGCACTGCTCTCGAAAGCCGCCTGCGAAAGCAGTATATCTTCATTCCGGATAAGGATATAACCTGACTTGTCATCTGTTGATTCTCCGATTGAAATCGCCAGGTCGTTTTCTGGAAAAGCGATACATTTTCCATCCTGCAGGGTGATTGAGACTTTGAAGAAATTTCTTATTCCGGCAAAATGGGCTACAAATTCGTTTGCTGGATTGCCGAAAACTTCACGGGGAGTACCCGACTGTACTATGTGTCCCAGGTGCATAATAGCAATGTGGTCAGCCAGCGAAACAGCTTCGTCGAAATCGTGTGTTACATGGATAATAGTCTGCCCCATACGGTTAATTTGCCTGAGCAAAGAGCGAAGTTCCGATCGCAATTTGCTGTCGGTGGCCGACAACGGCTCATCGAGCAGCAATACTTTCGGTTTCTGAACCAGCGCCCTGGCAAGTGCAACACGCTGCAATTCACCCCCCGATAAAGTTTCCGGCCTACGGTCGAGCAGTCCCGAAATCTGCAGCAGTATGGCTGTTTCTTCGATAATCCGGTTCTTTTCGGATGTGGATAAATGCTTGCCTTTCAATGGGTAGGCAATATTTTCTTTCACCGAAAGATGAGGGAAAACAGCCTGGTCCTGGAACACAAGACCGATTCCACGCTGCTGGATTTTTTCGGAGGTAATGTTTTTGCCATTCAGTAATAAAACACCGCTTTTCACGGGGTTCAGCCCGGCAATCGCTTCGAGCAACAAGGATTTACCGGCACCCGATTCGCCAAGCAGTATAAAATATTCACCATCACCCACGCTGAAACTGATTTCAGTAAGACTGAACCCGGGAAAATCACATGTTATATTGCGGAGCTCAAGCATGAGGTGTGGATTTTTGATTCCGGTTGCGGGCCAATACTCTCAATGCTACAAACACGGTGAGCGATATAAGTATAAAAAGCACCGAAACGGGCCGGGCATATTTCAGGCCGAAGGCCCCGAAGCGTTCATAAATAAGTATTGGGGTTATCATCGGGTGATAAGCAACCATAATAACCGCGCCGAATTCGCTCATTCCCCGGGCGAACATCAGAATAAGGCCCGAAACTATGCTTCGCCATGCCAAAGGAAGCGAAATGGTAAAAAATACCCTTGCCGGTGAAGCGCCAAGCGTAAGTGCAGCCTTTTCGAGCCTTTCGGGAACACTGCCGAATCCGTCGCGTGCAGCATTGATAAGGAACGGAAGGCTCACAAATGCCATGGCAATGGCAATTCCGGCGGGATGGCCTACAAAATTAAGCCCGACCGCCGAACCCATTTTCCCGACCACCGAATCGCGCGATACAAAACCAAGAATGGCAATCCCCGCAGCTGAATGAGGTATTACGACAGGCAGATCAATAATCCCGGAAACAAGGCTTTTCAGGGGAAATTCCTTTCGCGCCAGCAGGTATGACAGCGGAATAGCCGCGATTGCAAAAAATACCGTTGCTGACAGCGAAACCCAGATTGTAAGCTTAATACTTTGCTGAACTTCGGCATCACGGGCGGTTTCGAATAAATCGGATGGACTAGTGGAAATAAACATACCAACCAGGGGTGCAACAATAAACAGCAGGATCAGGGCGCCTGCAAAGGTTATTGTGAGCTGGAATGGAGAGTATCGTTTCATAGATTAATTAATGAATAAGAAAATGACAAGGAGAAAGGCGAGCCGGAGACAGGGCGAAAACAAAAAATCGTAAATCGTAACTTGTAAATCGTACATTCTCTTTTTACCATTGTATTGGCCTGTTATTCCTTTACAAACGGTTTCAATTGCGCCGGCACCTTATCGTAGTTCACTACTTTAGACGGAACAACCGATGGCTGCCCGTTTCGGGCCATGATGGCCTGGCCGTTTGCTTTTTCGAGTAAAAACCGGGCAAAAGCAATGGCAGCAGGTTTGTTGGGGGCATTGCGCAAAACCGTGAAACTGTATATCATAGGTTCGCCGGTCATGGTTTGCTTTTCACCTGGTTTGCTGCCATTAATTTCAACAGTTGCTGTTGCATATTGTGAGGCAAATGCGGGATTCTTAAGGTTTATTTCATCAGGCAGTATAATGTATTTCAGCTGGTGCTGAACCGCCACACTACGATAAAGGAAAATGTAATCAACCGTGTTGGTTTCGATAAGGGCCAGCAGATCCGTTTCCTTCGGACGCATATACACCTGGTCCTTGCCGGCAATGTTTTTATACAATCCCGGTTTTTTGTAGTATTTCTCTGCCAGCTGAAGCATCATTTCGGTACGGTATCCGCACGGATCGCTGCTTGGGTCGGAGCGGCCGAATGCTACATCGGTTTTTAGCAGCATATCCATCCAGTTTTTGGCATTGATTTTACCGGCATAATGCGATTTTTCGGAATACACCACGCACATCTCGTTGGCTGCAAATTTGATATTCCAATCCGCATATTTCGGGATCAGCATTTTATCAATCACGGCATAATCGGCCGAGGCCATAATATCACAGGGCTTATCCAGGTCCGTAATTTTGCGGGCTGATGCCACCGAACCTGCGGCCTCCATCTGTATATTTATCTGGGGATACAGTTTTTTGAATTCTGCGGCTACCTCCTTCATGGGAACCGAAAGACTGCCGGCATGAAAAATGATAAGATCGCCTGTAAGGGTTGACTTGGCCTGGCTAAACCCCTGATATGCAACCAATGCCAGTGAAACCAGTGTAATTGTTTTTCTGATAAACATTGTAATCTTCATAACGGGATTTTTTACAAAAGTATTGAAACGATATGTAAGAACCTGCATAACGAATAAATTTTGTCCAACTTACATATCTTTACAACCATAAATAACTTATCATGAAAACGCTGATTATTATCCTGCTGGCTGCCTTCGTTGCCTGTTGCACCTGCACTACCAATCCGAAGGTTCTGATTTCGACTGAGGCGGGCGATATTGAAGTTGAATTATATACGGATAAAGCTCCGGTAACGGCAGGCAATTTTCTTCGTTATGTCGATTCAGGAAAATACAATTCTGAATCCTGTTTTTACAGAACCGTAAGGCTGGATAACCAGCCAGGCAAAAAAACAATCATCGAAGTGATACAGGGAGGATTTTACCGGGATTCGCTTATTAAGAAATACCAGTTTACGCCCATAAGGCACGAAACCACCAAAGAAACCGGGATATTGCACCGTGACGGGGTGATTTCAATGGCCCGCAACGAACCTGGAACCGCATCATCGGAATTTTTTATCTGCATTGGCGATCAGCCGGCACTGGATTTTGATGGGAAACGAAATGCCGACGGACAGGGATTTGCCGCATTCGGAATGGTTACAAAAGGAATGAATGTGGCAAGAAAAATCCAGCAAATGAAAGATACTTCCCAGTACCTGCTTCAACCGGTAAAAATCAAATCAGTGAGCAGGATTAAAGATTAAGCGAGGATAATTCTTCTTCAACCTGCCGGTATAGCTCAGCAACTGTTGAGTTGTTATAAAAAATAAAATCAGCCTGATCGATACATTTCCCGATGTTCTGTTTATTCGGATCATTTGATTGCATTTCGCGTTCCTCATTTTCGACGAAAGTAACGAATGAAATCCGGTCGGTTTCGGAATTGCGCATCACAATGCGATCGTAGCGGAGCATAGGATCGGCATCAACGGCAAACAAAAGGAAATTCCCTTTCCCGCGCAGCGATTCCACTTCACCCAGGGTACGTATGCTTTCGATAATACATTTTTTACCGCAAAGCAAAGCCTGTTCGTAAAGCTGATCGATAATCCAGGAAGGCGAATGGTCGGCGCGTAATTTGTTGGCTACCAATACCATACTGTCGCGGTTAACCGGTAGTCCCTGACGGTTGATCTCTTCGGTTATAAAGCCGCGTACCGAAAAGTGAACAAATCCTTTTTCCTGGACCAGGTAATCCACAATGGTTCCTTTTCCTGCACCTAAGGTTCCCGTAATCCCAATTATTATCATCCGAGCCTGATTTGTTTAATAATTCACCCTGTTTTGATTGTTCTATAGTTTAATCCCGAATTTCTTTAATACAAAGATCATCAGAAGGTAAAATACGACCATTACCGTAGTCGATATACTTAATGCCCACCAGAAATTTACCTGCCTTTTCAGAAGATAAGGAAGTATAATAAACAGCAGAAGTGATGGGATAACCAGCCAGAAGATCCCATTCGAAAGCGACGAAATCTTAGCAACATCCTTTGTGTCGATATAAAGCCAGATAAAGGCCAGAAGCGACATTAGCGGCAGCGAAGCAAGAATGCTTCCGGCCAGCGAACTGCGTTTCGAGATTTCGGAAATTAACACGATAATAACCGACGACAACAATACCTTAAGAACATAATAGACCATTTGTACAATTTTGTTTTAAAGTATCGATTTCCCCATCTGGTCGGTTTCGGTTTTTAAATCCCTGATCCATTTCCCGCCATCAACTTTTAAGGGCTTATAATTTAGTATCTTGTTGAGAAGTATTTTTTCGTCGCTTTCGGCTATAAGGTTCATACGGTGTTCGGCTTTCACAAACCGCTGATCGACCGAATGATCGAGGAAAGAAAGCAACTGGTCCCAGTAGCCGAGCACATTGAAAAGGGCTGCAGGTTTGGTGATCAGGTCCAGCTGGTTCCAGCTCATTACTTCGAAAATTTCGTCGAGCGTCCCTATTCCGCCGGGCATGGCAATAAATGCATCCGAAAGATCGTCCATAACGGCCTTTCGTTCCGACATGGTCTTTACCACGTGAAATTCGCTGATTCCCTTATGAGCCACTTCGCGTTCGATAAGATTGTGAGGCATAACACCAATCACTTTGCCACCGGCTTCCATCATGGTATCCGCAATTATCCGCATCAGGCCAACATTGCTGCCGCCATAAACCATTGAAATGTTTTTCTCAACAAAAAGCAGTCCCAGGTCCCGGGCTTTGGCAGAGTATTCTTCGCGGCTCCCGGCACTTGAGCCGCAAAATACGCAGATGGAGTTGATTGTTTTAGTCATAGATTGAAAAAGTTAATTCCGGAAACTGGTAACCTGATAATGCTTTATAGGTTGGGATTAGGATTTATTGTTTGCAAATTTGCAAAAAAAAACAGCTATTTTTTTATTTATTGTTAACCGCCATCATCCAGGTCGCTGCAATCCACAGATGTAATAGTACCATGTTTAGGATTCCGGCAATCAGGTCCTTCAGGAAGCCTGATTTTCAGCCAGTCGGGTTATCACAGAGGAGTTTCGGCATGTTCGGGTATTAAAGCATGAAATAACAGGTAAAAGTACTTTATTTAGCGTTTCGAAAAGTTGGCAAGATATTATTTTGATGTGCTGGAGTTAAATTCTACCTTAGCATCAAAAAAGGTAAATGGAAGAAAAAGCCT
>CAISRK010000424.1 GCA_903887815.1 uncultured Bacteroidales bacterium
CATTTTTCATCGGGTTTGGTGAAAATATAACACTAAAGGCAGGATCGCCTGCTTCGGTTTCGAAAACTGAAGTTGATTTTGATCAGCGCCTGAAATCGCTGGAAGGCGATTTCGCAGCGGGGAAGATCACCCGTATTGAATACGACAGTTTGTCGGGCATCGTAAGAGCAGGCAAAGAACGCACCGAAGCTGCAAAGGGAGATCAGCAAAATCCCGATAAAATTCCTGATTGGGTATGTAAACTGGGTATATCGGAACCTTCCGGTATGAAATTTGACCCTGTTTTTTCGAATTCCACCTCCGTTTCGGATCCAACCGAAGGGTTTAATTCTGTTTCGCTGGTATACACCGGTTCGTACGAAACTGCAATCGCCGAGGCAGCCCGGATTGCTGCAGAAGCAAAACTATCTGTAGGAGCGGTGTTTATTGCAAAAGGCAGCCCCCTGAAAAAGGAAACTGAAACTGCCAATCGCGGTATCAGTTATCTGAATTACAGTCTCGGCAAGACAAATCATGATTTCCTTGAGTCGGTGCAGGTTGAACCTTCGGGTCGAATGACCATTATGGTTACCGATAACAAACAACTGAATGAGATGTTACTTGCCTACGAACCATTGAATAATCGACAAAATGGTGCTTCAAAACAGAAAAAGCAGTAAGTTTGGGTTTTGAAAAAACCTGTCTCATGTCACCAAATTCATTTCGTATTGAGAACGATTCGCTGGGATTTTTAAAGGTTCCGGCGAATGTTTTTTATGGCATTCACTCCATGCGGGCACGTGACAACTTTCCTGACCGGACACCTTTTCATCAGGAATGGTATAAAGCTATGGGTATTGTGAAACAGTCTTGCTACCAGGCTTACAGGAGTTTCAGTATTGCGCTTGGTGAAAGGATCTCAGAAAATCAACTTCCATTTATATTATTAGGTAAAGACATTATTGATGCCCTGGAACAGGCGGCAAAAGAAATTTCGGAAGGGAAGTACTTCCAGTCATTCATTATTCCTGCAATAAACGGTGGTGCCGGTACCAGCATCAATATGAATGTGAACGAAATTGCAGCCAATGTTGCTTTGCAGAAACTGGGTTTCGCACCGGGTGACTATGATAAGATTGATCCGATTGAGGCAGCCAATATTTATCAATCGACTAACGATGTGGTTCCTACAGCCCTGAAGGTTGCAACCATGTTCCTGCTCGGTGACCTGGAAGAGGCAATAAATTCGCTCCGGCAGAAAATTGAAATAACCGAAGGCAAATACCGCAACGAACTCCGTATCGCATACACCCAGATGCAGGAAGCAGTTCCTTCGTCGTACGGAATGCTTTTCAGTACATACAGCGAGGCATTGTCGCGCGACTGGTGGAGAGTTTCGAAGTGTTTCGAGCGTATTAAAATTGTAAACCTGGGTGGAAGCGCCGTAGGAACCGGGATTGCGGTACCGAAGTTTTTCATTATGGAGGTGGTTCCTGCTTTGCAGAAACTTACCGGGCTCCCGGTGACACGGAGTGAGAACCTTTCGGATGCTACCAATAACCTGGATTCGATAGTTGAAGTACATGCCATTTTGAAAGCACATGCCGTGAACCTCGAAAAAATGGTTTCGGATATACGCCTCCTGGCATCGGATGTAGCCGGAATACATGGTGTGAGCATCCCACAGCGGCAGGTAGGAAGTTCGATCATGCCGGGCAAAGTTAACCCGGTAATTCCTGAGTTCGTGATAAGTGCTGCGCATAAAATATACAGCAACGATATGCTTATAAGTTCGTTGAGCGCACAGGGCTGCCTCGATCTGAACGCATATATTCCGGTAATCGGCCATGCTTTGCTCGAAAGTTTGAAATTATTGATTGCTGCTGATCAAACCATTGGAATTCACCTGATCGAAGGATTGAAAATAAATTCCGGAAGCGGAGCTGCCCGGCTCTTCAGCAGTCCTGCTATAACAACTGCTTTAAGCCCTCTGATCGGTTACCGCAAGGCAGTAATGCTTTCGAAAGAGATGAAAGCTACTGGATGCGACGTTTTCGAAGCAAATTTAAAGCTAAGACTTATTGACCAGGAAAAACTTAAAAATGTGCTCAAGCCGGAGAACCTGTTGAAAACAGGATTCACACTTAGCGATATTCTTTAAATTCAGATTAAGAGAAAGTATAAAAATCAGAGGATTCAGGATCCGGATTTTAATAATGTCTGGTTGATGGTTTTTTAAAAGAAAATGATAATGAAAAAGGGGAAAGAAATCCGTCCGCATATCGGGATATTTGGCAAACGGAACAGCGGGAAGAGTTCGCTGATCAATAAACTTGCCGGACAGGAGGTGGCCATTGTTTCGGATGTTGCCGGTACTACAACGGATCCAGTGTCGAAGAATATGGAAATTGGTGGCCTGGGTGCAGTTGTACTTATTGATACCGCCGGTATCGACGACGAAGGCCTGCTAGGTGAAAAGCGTATTGCCCGCAGCCGCGAAGTGATCAAAACCATCGACCTGGCTATCCTTTTGATTACTGAAAATACAGTTGCGGAATTCGAATACGGACTGATTGACGAATTTAATAAACTCGATGTTCCTTATTTCCTGATTCATAATAAATCGGACCAGCAAAAACTCATGGCCGATACTATTTTGAAAGTCGAAAATGAACTTTCGACTATAATCCTTGAATTTAGTTCCCTGAACGACACCAATGTTGAGCCGCTGGTTGCGCAGATGCGCAGCTTCCTGCCCGAAACAGCCTGGAAAACAGGAACCCTGGTTGGTGACCTGATCTCTTACGGCGACACAGTGCTCCTGATTACACCTATTGATATTGAAGCTCCCGAAGGGCGGCTTATACTGCCCCAGGTACAGCTAATCCGCGATGTACTGGACCACGACGGGGTGGTAGTAATTTGCAAAGAGCGTGAAGTGGACGCTTTCTTTAAACGCATGGAACCCAAACCCAAACTGGTGGTTACCGACAGCCAGGTTTTCCTGAAAGCCGATGCTTCCATTCCGCCCGAAATACCTTTAACGAGTTTCAGCATAGTGCTGGCCAGGCAGAAAGGCGATTTTCAAAATTATTTAAAAGGGACTCCAAAAATCGGTGAACTGAAGGACGGAGATCGAATCCTGGTGCTGGAATCATGCAGCCATCATGTTTCGTGCGATGACATAGGCAGGGTAAAGATTCCCCGCTGGCTCAGTAATTTTACCGGTAAGAAGCTTGAATATGACATAGTGGCAGGACTAAACCAGGTTTCCCGCGACATTCATGAATATGCACTTGTGGTTCAATGCGGAGGTTGCATGATCACCCGCCGTCAACTTATTAACCGTCTGAAACCTGCCATTGATGCAGGAATTCCGGTTACCAATTACGGGATGGCGATTGCTTATGTTCATGGAATATTTAACCGGGCAGTGATGCCATTTCTCAGTACAGCAGGAGAGAAGGCTGATTATTTATAATGTGTCAATAATTCCATATCAGATTTAATCAAGTTTCGGTTAATGATTCATGTTGTAATATCCGCAGTACCTTGTTAAAATCATAAATCTAATTTCCCGAATATAAAAAAAATCCAGACCGCTGGTTTTGCCCTGGTTGTGTGTCTATTTAATATCTGAAACAATCTATATTCTAAAAACCATATCCAATGAAAAACACTGGAAAAGTATTGCTGGCAGCAGCAATCATGATGAACTTTTCTTTGCAGCTCAATGCTCAAAGCAGCGATGCTTCTGCAAATCAGGTAAGCAAACAACAGAATTCGGTCAATTCAAACCCTGGTAAATTTGTCGACAAAGACAACAACGGCGTTTGCGATAATTTCGAATTCAGGTCAGGAAAAGGGAAGGGTGCAAACTTTGTTGACAAAAATGACGACGGTATTTGCGACAACCTTGCAAATGCAGGTAATAAGCCAGGGAACAATTGCCGGAATGGACAGGGTAAGGGCGCAAACTTTGTTGACAAAAATGGTGATGGTGTTTGCGACAATCGCGCAAATGCCGGCAATAAGCCAGGTAATAATTGCCGGAATGGCCAGTGCAATCAGCACCGGTATGGCCAGGGAAAAGGCGGTGGACAGGGCAAGTGTTGCAGGAGATAACTACTCCAGGAAGAGCAAGTCATTTCATATCTCATATCTCATATCCTGTGCGGCATTGCTACAAAAAATACAAGTCAAACAGAATTTGGATATTATATCTTTGAAGTGAGATTATAATGAATCAAAACATAATGCAGGAATGTATAACTAACGATAGGCACAATATAATTATTCTCAACCTTTCTTTTTATTCGGAATTGATGACTGATCAGGAACTTATAACCGGCATACTGAACCATGACAAACCGGTCATACAAGCCCTCGTGAACAAATACCATAAACAAGTCATCAAAACAGCATTTTATTTTGTACATGATATGGATGATGCCGAGGATATTGCCCAGGATGTGTGTATTGAGATTCTGGAGAAAGTTGGACATTTTAACAGAACAGCAACCTTATCTACCTGGATATACAGGGTTACCGTGAATAAATCGTTGAATTTCGTAAGGAAAAACAAGCGCAAACAACTCGTTCAGCAATTTGAGTCTTTTTTTTATAAAAAGGATGGCAAATCAGGAAATGCTATGGCAGAGCCTTCATCGGATGACAACTTATTCGAGAATAACGAACGGAAACAGATTCTTGATACGGCCATAAACAGCCTGCCCGAGAACCAGAAAACAGCTTTCATCCTTAGCAAGTATGAAGAATTATCGTACAAAGAAATTACCGAAATTATGAACCTCAGCCTGGCAAGTGTCGAATCACTGCTCCAGCGGGCGAAACAGAACTTACAGAAAAAGTTAATTGTTCAATTCTCTGAATATTCAAACAGGAAATAATATGAAGCATTGCGAATTACTGCAAAAAGATTTATTTGCCTACGTGGAAAATGAATTGTCACCTGTCCGGATTCAGCATTTGGATCAACATATCAGTGAATGTGCCGAATGTAACAGGATTTTGGCGGAATTCAGGAGTGTGCTGACTTTAATGGAAGAACAGAGGTCGGTTGAGCCGCGTCCGTTTGCCGAAACCCGTATTTTGCAGGGAATCGAATCGCGGTTAGCGAAAAGGCAAAAGTCCGTCAACCCGCTTTTCGCGCGGATTCTGCAACCCGCTTTGATCAGTTTCGGTGTTGCAGCAGCCCTGGCATTAGGTTTCTTTTTAGGTACCGGCTTTGCAGATACACATTCGCAGTACAGCCAAAACAATGAAATGATCGAATCTGTCAGGTCTGATCTGAACGTACCTGAATTTATGACTGACGATCTTTTTATCTTTACTGAATAATCCCCATGGCCATGAATATATTTAACAATAACCGTATTGTTTTCTGGATACTGATCTTTCTTATTGTGGTCAATATCACAACGTTAACAACTTTTTTTATCTATACCCGGAAGACTGCGAGCGATCCGGAACTGGTTAGCGGACCAGGGAAAGGGTATGCTCTCCGTCAGGAATTATCATTAAAGCCCGATCAAACCCTCAAAGTGAATATGATAAATGAAACCTATAAAGCTTCGAGTGAGCCGATTGTTAAGGCAATCAGGGAAAAGAAAGCCGTCCTGCTGGAGGAACTGTCAAAAGATGAAACTGATACCACCCTGGTTGTTAAACTTGCTGACGATATCGTAATTGAACAGAAAAAATTACAGGTGGCCAACATTAAGCAGTTCCTGGATCTTAAAAGAGTATGTACGCCTGAACAGACACAGAAACTCTCACAGATTTATTCTGAATTGTATGGATGTGAAAACAAAGGCATGGGACGGGGCAAGGGAAATGGGCAGGGGAAAGGTAACCGTCATCGTTACGGGCAGCAAAAGGGCCAGTGAAAAAATAAAACAGATTTACTGTTTAAAATTCCCTTAGGTATATCTTACTAACCTCTTTTACTGATCTCGATCAAATCATCTCTTTTTAACACTTCAATGTCCTTATTTATCAACTTTATAAAGCCGTCCTTCTCATATTCCTTAAGCAGTTTCACCGTACTTTCGGTTGAAAGTCCGGCAAAATCGGCAATTTCGGTTCGCGAAAGCAACCCGAAGACACTTTCATTGTTATAACGTATTGAGTCCAAATAAAGTAATACATCGGCCAGCCTGCCATGCATTTGCTTGTACATCATACTCCTGATTGTGCCATACAGTGAACTGTCGTTTTCGTAATACCTGTTGATGAGTCCGTAAGCGAAATTTCCATTGCTTTTTATCAGTCCGGCAATTGCATCTTTTTCGATAAGGCAGGCTAAAGTTTCCTGCAGTGCTATGGTGGAATAATCATAGGTGTGTTTGCTGAAAGCAGCTGAAAGCCCTATAAATTCGCCACTCCTGATAATCCGAAGGTTGAAATCGCGGTTGGTATCGCCAACAATATATTGCCTTACCAGTCCTTCAACAACAAACAATACACTCGAAGCAAATGCACCCTGTTTGGTTAGGTTCTCTCCTTTGCGGAACTGGACCTGGATTTTGCTGTCTTTCACCAGGTCAATTTCTTCGGGCAGAAGGTTCCCGAAGCAGGGAGCGCTGAGTCCGCCAAGCACACAATCGTCAAGAGTAGTGTATGTTTTCATGGATTATCGTGTGGTTAAGTTATTTCTCAATAATAATTGGCTGGAAATCCGAAGACAGAAGTCAGAAGCGGCTCAATTCCAGGCTCTCCATATTTGATTTGATTTCAGGTTGATGAGGTTATTTAATTAAAGTAGTATTCCTGCGTCTCAATTCATTTCTGACTTAGACTTCCGACATCCAACTTCCCACATCTCATGGCGCAAAGCGCCACCTACGCTTCGCTACGGCATCCGACAACCCACATCCGTCAGCAAAGGTATGCACTATCTCAATAGTAAACTTGTGCAATCTCAAGAAACTACTTGTTGAGGTATAACCCGGGATCCGTTTTTGGATGACAAGAGAGGGTAATTTTGCAGCGTAATCAAAAAGAAAAAATTACGATGAAACATACAGTAAATACATCATGGGAAGGAAACATGAAATTTGATGCCGTTGTAAGCGGTCATCATATAATAATGGATGCTTTACCTGCTGTTGGCGGAAATGATGAAGGAGCAAGACCTAAGGAACTTATGCTTGCTTCGCTGGCAGGTTGTACCGGAATGGATGTTATTTCGATCCTCAAAAAAATGCGTATCGAACCTGAATATTTCAATATCAGGGTTGAAGCCGAAATGACCGAAGAGCATCCGAAACACTATACCGCGATGCATATCATCTACGAGTTCAAAGGCGAAGGTCTTGAAACGGAAAAGCTTCAGAAAGCCATCGACCTTTCGCAGGAGCGCTATTGCGGAGTATCTACTGCGTACCGCAAAGCCATGGAAATAACTCACGAAATATTAATTTTAGAATAGATCCAGATTTGCGATTTCGGATTTGCGATTTCGGAATTTGAATTATAGAATTCTCAAAATCTCTTGAAGTCTTTAGAATAATCTTTTACTCTAAACATACATCTGAAATCCGAAATCAAACATCCGAAATCCCCTAACCCCTAATCCCCAACCCCTAAACCCTCAAAAAAATGCTTTACACAAATTTAAAACACATAGAAACGGCTGCTGATCACCAGAAATTTATCAGCGAAAACGAAAACGTAATGATATGCTGCGGCCGCATGGGCCCGATGTGCATACCGGTATACGGAATCATGGAAGACCTCGAAGGCCAGTATGCCAACGTAAAATTTGCCGATATGGAATTCGACAGCCCCGAATCGCACGTAATCCGCAACGTACCCGAGGTACGCGGATTTATGGGAATCCCTTTTACCATGTATTATAAAGACGGTAAACTGGTTAAGGCAACCTCGAGCATTCAATCGATGACCCAGGTACGTACCATTCTTGATGCCGAATTTAGTTCAGCCAGATAATGAATATGGATACAAATAATCATTATGAAGCAATTGTGATAGGAGCAGGGCCTGCCGGTCTTACGGCAGGCATCTACCTGTCGCGTGCCCGTGTCAGGACGTTAATCCTGAGCGAAGGCACCGTTGGCGGACAAATGATACTAACACACGAAATTGCCAATTACCCGGGTGTTGAGAACATCAGCGGATACCAGCTTTCGATGATTATGCGGAACCAGGCGAAGAAATTCGGCTGCGATATCAAATCAAATATCCAGGTTGAAACTATGATGCTGGAAGGCGAAGTTAAAGCTGTTACACTTGCCGATGGTACAAAATACACAGCCGATGCAGTTATTCTAAGTCCCGGAGGCCGTTCACGTAAACTGGGTGTTCCCGGCGAGGAAGCATTGAAAGGCAAAGGAATTTCGTATTGTGCAACCTGCGATGGCGACTTCTTTACCGATAAGGAAATTATAGTTGTCGGTGGCGGAAATTCAGCCCTCGAAGAAGCCGTTTCGTTAACGAAATATGCCAGCAAGGTTACTATAGTTCACCAGTTCGATCATTTCCAGGCATTTGAATATGCGGTTGAAGAAGCCCGGAGCCATCCTAAAGTAAGTTTTATTATGGAATCAGCCATTTCGGCATTTCATGGAAATGAAAAACTCGCAGGGGTCGAAATAATGGATCTCAAGACCGGGAACAAGCTGAATTATGCTATCGACGGAGTTTTTATCTTCATTGGTTACGTTCCTAATACTGAATTCCTCGAAGGCAAGCTGGAACTTAACAAATGGAAGGAAATAATAGTGAATACCGACATGCAAACCAGCCTCGAAGGTGTTTATGCCGCAGGCGATTCCACTGCAAAACGCTACAGGCAGGTTACAACTGCTGTAGCTGATGGCACCATTGCTGCCCTGGCAATTTCAAAATACATACACGAACTTCATAAAAACAAATCATTACAAAACGCCTGATCATGACAATTGCAATAACAGTTACCGGACTTGTTTTCATTTCTCTGATTGCTTACATGTATTTTACATACAAAAAGATCAAAAACACCCCTGAAGCCGAAACCCATTCCGCTATAAAGGAATTGAGTGATGCAAATTTCCAGGCTCAGGTGAAAAACGGTGTAATGCTGGTCGATTTCTGGGCAGCCTGGTGCATGCCATGTAAAATGATGGCTCCGGTGTTGAACGAAACAGCCGAAGAATTGGGGAGTACCGCTAAAATCGGCAAGCTCGATGTGGATTCGAACCGTGCGGCCTCGGCCAAATACGGTGTCCGCAGTATTCCAACCCTGATTTTATTTAAAAACGGAAAAGAAGTAAACCGCTTTGTCGGAGTTAAAACCAAGGATTTCCTTTTAAAGGAAATTAAGAAAGTAGTCTAAGCGAATATTTGTCACCAAGAAAAGATTAGCTAACCTTAATCTGGTTTTTAAAATAATAGAATCTTCACCCAAGCTTTAAAAACGAAAATAATGAAAGAATCCTGTGAAATTGACAATAAACCTAAGACCTTAAGAGAATTAATCCGTTCTTCCTATTTCTGGAAGCCGGCATCAGGTGCGATAATAGGCGGAATAATAGGTTTTCTGTACTATCACTTTGTGGGATGTGCTTCGGGTTCATGTGGTATAACAAGCAACCCGTTCTCAAGTGTCCTTTTTGGAGCTGCAATGGGATTTTTTGTGGTTAACAGCCCTTGCAGGTCTTGCTGATCAGGCTAATACCAAACCATTAATAAACAGATTATGGAAATAAAGGAAATTAATACCCGCTACAGCGAACTGGCTGAAACGGAATGCTGCCTCTCCTGCGGTGGCGCTATCAATTATGCCGAAGCAAAAACAGGTGAAGTATGCGTCGATCTGGGAAGCGGCCGGGGAACGGATGTACTGCGTCTGGCTGAATCGGTCGGGAAAACCGGTTTTGTTTACGGAATCGATATTTCGGACGGAATGCTCGAAAAAGCCCGCCGGAATGCAGAAAAATTAGGCGTTGTTAATGTTAGCTTTGTCCGCAGTGAACTCGAAAAGCTGGAACTTCCCG
>CAISRK010000425.1 GCA_903887815.1 uncultured Bacteroidales bacterium
AAATTATGAACAATAATTGCGAAATAATTTACATTCTAAACAAATTTACTAATCCTTTAAAAATTTCATTACTATGAAAAATTGGCAAAAAATACTTGCCTTTTGTGTAATCTTCATGTTCTCTTACTCCTTGGTTTTTGCTCAGGTACTGATAAAAGGGACTGTAAGGGATAAAGATGGCAGCCCACTGCCCGGTGTAAACGTAGTGATTGAAGGTACAACAACCGGAACCATTACGGGTATAGACGGACAATTTAATATTCAGGCAAAGGTGGGGCAAAAGCTTATGGTTCGGTTTATTGGGATGAAACCCCAACTTATTGAAATCAAGAATGCCAATTCATTACTGGCAATTACACTTTTGGATGAAACAATCGAACTTGGGGAAACCGTGGTGGTTGGATATGGAATACAAAAGAAGCAGAGTGTCGTTGGTGCAATTGGGACAGCAAAGGCAGATGATATAAAAGTACAGGGAAATGTCAGCAACATGACTGACGCTCTAACCGGTTTAATACCCGGAGTATCGGTTCTATCCATTTCCGGTATGCCAGGAGGAGATAATATGACAGGATTGAGTATCTACAGTCCTTCTGAAATTCTTATTCGCGGGAAAACGACCTGGAACAACGCCTCTCCTTTGATTTTAGTAGATGGAGTGGAACGTCAAATGAACGATGTGGATATTAGCGAAGTGGAAAGTGTTTCCGTATTAAAGGATGCTTCAGCTACCGCAGTGTTTGGAGTAAAAGGTGGCAATGGAGTTATTCTTATTACAACCAAACGGGGAAAGGAAGGAAAAACAAAGTTTACTGTCGAAGCTGAGATGTCATTTGAAAGTGCCTCAAAATTAATTGCCGCAGCTCCTACATGGGAAGCAGTAGTAGCAAGAAATTATGCCCTTGAGCGTACCCGCCGTTTCAATAACGGAATATGGACGGAACTTTACGCTGCAGATAAGGAGATAGGGTATTACCAAACAGGACAATATCCTTATGCCTATGCCAGCCAGAATTGGCAAGATATTATGTTGAAAAATTTCACGAAATCCAATCGGGTAGATGTTTCCGCCAGTGGAGGAACGAAGCGGGCTAAGTATTTTGCATCTGCGAGTTATAATCATGTTGGTGATATTTTTGATGGTCAGGACATAGGAACCGGTTATGTGCCCGCCTACGCATACGACAGGTTGAATATTCGGGCAAATTTCGATTTTGAAATTACAAAAACAACCCAGTTAGCTGCAAATTTCTCGGCCATGTACGGGGTACAAACCACTCCAAATAGTAATAGCGGTGCATTGAATGGTATATTTCCTGCCTTGGCACGGCTTGGCGGAGATACACCGATAAGAGTTTATGAAGACGGGGTGCCTGGAACCCAGGATGGTCGGTTTAATGCTGCCAATCCCTGGTACGACTTTAATTTTACCGGTACAAGCTCCTATCCCAGAACCATGATTAACATGGACTATACCCTAACTCAGAAACTTGATTTTATCACCAAAGGTTTATCCTTTTCAGGTAAGCTGGCGTTTGATAATACGTTCAGAAATAATGGGGTAAAAATTGGAAATGCCGGAGTTACTACGAAAACAATCTCAAAGGATTTTTACCTCCAGGGTGGTTATTACGATTATAATAGCAATACCTACATGCTTAATGGCAGCCCTGCCAATATGGACAACTATACCACCTATACTGAGCCCACTGCAGGGAAGGAAGGCTTTGGGTGGGTAAAAACTCCCAATTCAATCGGAACGGAGACTGTGTCATTAGGAAATGCCGAGCGCAATTTGTATTATCAATTACAATTGCTATACAGCAGATCGTTTGGGAAGCACAGCGTTACAGCAATGGCCATGTTTAGTCGCACTCAATCTGAAACGGGTAGCAATTGGCCACATAAACGTGAGGATTGGGTCGGACGTATCACCTACGATTACAATCAGCGATATTTCTTTGAAATGAATGGAGCTTACAATGGCTCCGAAAAATTTGGTCCTGACTATCGATTCGACTTTTTCCCTTCTCTTGCAGGGGGATGGATGATCTCCAATGAGGGGTTTTTAAAAGATAAAAAATGGCTTAACAAGCTGAAATTAAGGTATTCGTATGG
>CAISRK010000426.1 GCA_903887815.1 uncultured Bacteroidales bacterium
AGGATTACGAACCACTTTGCTTTTAGCGGAATGAAAAAATAAAGGTATATCAATGAGTTAGGGAAAAGCATTCCGAAAGCAAGCAACAGACCAAAAACAGCTCCCGAGGCTCCGATTGTAGTCATATTGTACAATTCATTCAGTTTGCCCATTACAGGATCGCTGAAATTCTGATTGTTCTGCAGAATCTGGTATCCGGTTTCACGCACCTGAGCAATCTGTTCTGCCGATAAACCAAGTTCCAGATTATAGACCTGGACATAAATTACAAGTACCTGGATAACTGCGGCTCCAATACCTGTAACCATGTAATAAATTAAGAATTTCTTTGGCCCCCAGACCTGTTCCAGCACACTCCCGAACATCCATAACGCAAACATATTGAAGAATATGTGCGAGAAGTTACCATGCATAAACATGTAGGTAACAAACTGGTAAGGTTCAAACCGGGCACCGACAAAATAGTGCAGTCCAAGAATATCATCAAGTTTGATATGCATTACCTGTTCCAGCACGATTGTAGCCAGGAAAAACAACGCATTAATTATAACCAGGTTTTTGACCACCGGGGGCAGGAACCCAAATCCACTCGGGCTATATCGTTCGTAACTCATCTACAGTTTTTTGGTTTAATTGTCTACTGGTCCATTTTTACTCTTCTTCTTCTTTCTCCCATCTACCATCAACCCTCCAAAGCTGCTCACCTTATAAGTTTATCAATTTCCGAAGCAGGTATAATCCTCAGGACTTTACTTCCATCGGGAGCCACATCAGGTACCTGGCATGCGAAAAGTTCGTCGATAAGGAGTTGCATCTCTTCGGGCTTCATCGTTTTACCGGCTTTTACTGCCATATTCCCGGCAATAATCCTGGCTAGTTTAATCCTTTGATCATCAGCTGAATCACTTCTGTTTTTCTTGTAATCCTCCAGGAGCCCGTCTATAAAATCGATGATTTCATCAGCCGGCATTTTCGAAGGTACTGTGTTTATTACAAATGCCCCGGCTCCCATATCCGAAATTTCAAAACCAAGTCCGTCGAGGTCATCAATAATTTCGTTCAGTACTACCGAATCAACTGCCGATAGCTGTATGCTTTGTGGAAACAAAACCCTTTGCCTTGTAATAGCTTGTCCTCCGGCATTTGCACTTATCCTTTCGAAGATAATTCTTTCATTGGCTTTCTGCTGATCCACTATTAGCAGGCCCGACATAACATTGGCTACTATAAAACGGTTCTGGACCTGGAAAAGTTTACTTGCTGTATGATTTTCGCTTTCGGGCAGTAAAGTTTGCCCGAATTCTCCCGGCTGAGCCTTGGAAGATTGAAAATCGGGGTTGTTTTCTCTTTCGGTTGGTTGATCTGCAGGTCCGCCTATTCCTTCGTACATTTTCTCCCATCCGCTGCGGTTGGCAGTCATGCCGGCATTGGCTTTCAGGAAGTTTTGGGGTTTGCGGAATGGATTATAATCAGGATTTAATGTTATAGTTGGTAATTTGGGTTCATAGCCTTTCGGAGGAGTAAAATCGAAGGTTGGTTCCGAGTCAAAATCCAGTGTCGGGCTCAGGCTGAACATACCCAGTGCATGTTTCACCGATGTGCGGATCGAAGCGTATAAAAGCTGGCCATTCTGGAAGTTTACTTCCGTCTTTGTAGGATGAATGTTGATGTCGATGGTTGAGGGATCAACTTCCACATAAAGAAAGTAGGAGGGAATTGCCGAATCGGGGATAAGTTCCTCAAATGCCTGTTCAACGGCGTGATGCAGGTACGGATGGCGAATATACCGCCCGTTAGCAAAAAAGTACTGCTCGCCACGGGTCTTGCGCGCGGTTTCAGGTTTTCCTATATAGCCAACTACTTTAACGAGTTCAGTTTTTGCTTCAACCGGCAGCAATTTTTCGTTGATCTGGCTGCCAAACAAATGAACAATACGTTGCCTGATATTCCCTTTTGTAAGTTGAAAAACGGGTTTATCGTTATTGAAGAGTGAGAATTCAATGTCAGGATGTACAAGCGCAACACGCTGAAACTCTTCAAGTATATGCCGGAATTCGACATTGTCCGATTTAAGGAAATAACGTCGTGCAGGAATGTTGAAAAACAGGTTTTTTACAATAAAAGCTGAACCCGCCGGGCAAGCTACAGGGTCCTGGCTCTTGACTTTCGATCCTTCGATAACCAGGCTGGTCCCAACTTCTTCATCCGTTTTCTTCGTTTTGAGTTCAACCTGGGCAATTGCAGCTATCGAAGCGAGTGCTTCACCCCTGAATCCAAGTGTTCGTATCGAAAACAGGTCGTTGGCTTCACGGATTTTGGATGTTGCATGACGTTCGAAACACATGCGGGCATCCGTTTCCGACATACCTGAACCGTTGTCGATAACCTGGATAAGTGTTTTACCCGCATCTTTCACGAGAAGTTTGATTTGTGTTGCTCCTGCATCGACAGCATTTTCGAGTAATTCCTTTACAGCCGATGCCGGGCGCTGTATCACCTCGCCGGCAGCAATCTGGTTGGCAACAGAATCAGGAAGAAGCCTGATCAGGTCTGACATAGTCTGTATTATTGATATTTAATGAAATATAATTTCTTTTGGTAGTAAAGAGATAAGTATTGCAGGTCAAACAATCAATTCACGAGTAAATCCGATTGTTATTATTACCATTTTTCATGTTAGCCTGATCCCTATTTAAGCAGATAAACCTTACACAATTGCATTCGCACCATCCTTGCTCCCGGCACGCTGTTAATCCAATAGTCCATTTTGACATGCATTCTATGTTGAGCAGGAATCACATTTTACATCAGAATTACCCTTTATCCGGCACGTAGGTTGAATAATTATGCGTTCTTACCCGGGTATGCATGAATTATGTTATTCCTGCATTTCCTGTTGCAAAAGTACCTTAAAAAATCCATACTTTTGTATGAATTCATGGCTTTTTAACATCTGTTTTCAAATTGAATTAATCCCGGAAAATGAACTATGGCAAAAGATAAGCTCGACAACCTGATTGTAGTTGGTGATAAGGTTCTGATTAAACCCTGCACTGCAAAAAACAGGACTAAAAGTGGTCTTTTCTTACCTCCGGGCTATTCCGAAAAGGATGAAATTCAGAATGGTTACGTGGTGAAAGTAGGTCCCGGTATTCC
>CAISRK010000427.1 GCA_903887815.1 uncultured Bacteroidales bacterium
CCTCATTTATGATTGCTCCGGTTTGGGCAGGCTGTATTGCATCGATGCTACAAATGGCAAAAAAGTCTGGTCGGTGGATATGATAAAAGAACTGAACGGCCGCTTTACTAAATTCGGTCATGCCGAATCGCCTCTCGTGGATGGCGACCAGGTTTTCCTTACACCCGGCGGTACTGATAAAAATGTGGTTGCTTTCAACCGTTTTACCGGGAAAATAAACTGGATATGCAAAGGGAGCGGTGAAATTCCGGGGTATAACTCGCCGATCCTGATCAATCTTCCAACCATTAAAATCCTCGTCACATTCAGTGCTTACCACATGCTGGGGATCGATGCCAAAACAGGTAAATTGCTCTGGATGCATGAGCAGGTGAATACACCCCTGGCTGAACGCGGCCCCGGCATGGGCGACACCCACAGCAATTCCGCTTATTACGAAAACGGGTTTATTTATTATATTGCCGGCGATGGCAACTGCGGTGTAAAACTCAAACTTTCCGACGACGGAAAACAAATAACCCAGGTATGGCGAAATACGGCAATCGACAATTATATGGGCGGATTTATAAAAATCGATAACCGGATTTATACCGGGAGCGATTCGAAGCGCATGCTTATATGTGCTGATGCAAATACCGGGCAGATTGTTGATTCACTGAAAATCGGCACCGGGTCAATAGCGCTGGCTGATGGCAAGTTATACTATTACAACCAACGGGGTGAAATGAACCTGGTAAACCCGGGAGCAACAAAAATGGAACTGATCAGCAAATTTAAAATCACGGCAGGTTCAAAGGAACATTTTTCTCACCCGGTGATTAAGAATGGGGTTCTCTATATCAGGCATGGCAAGGCGTTGCAGGTATATGATATCCGGAAAAAATAAATGTAGCCAATTCCAGGCCAACCCTTCAACGCACTAACGCTTGAAGGGTTCAAAAGAAAAGATTTTCAAACCATACTGCATGTTTTAAACCCCTTATGAGATCCACAACTAAAACCATACTTTTTATTTCAGCTCTCTTGTTTTCTGCAAGTTTATCAGCCCAGAAAATCACCCAGTTCCGAGGCCCTGACCGGAACGGAATTTACAATGAAACCAACCTGCTGAAAACCTGGCCTGCCGGAGGACCTGCCCAAATGTGGAAAGTGGAAGGTGTTGGCAACGGGTACAGCTCGCCTATCATTACCGGCGACAGGGTATATGTAACTGGCGAAATCGACAGCATAGGCTATCTTTTTGCTTACGATAAGAAGGGTTCCCTGATCTGGAAAAAGAAAACCGGCCGCGAATGGATGGAAAATTTCACCGGGTCGCGCTCAACGCCAACGCTGGTGGATGGGCTGATGTATGTCGAAACCAGCATGGGCAGGATCATTTGTTTTGACGCTATAGACGGAGCCGAAAAATGGTCGGTGGAAATGGTGAACGATCTTCATGGCATAAATGTGCGTTTCGGCTATGCCGAAGGTTTGCTGGTTAATGATAATCTGGTATATTGTTTCCCCGGCGGTCCGGATACAAATGCTGTGGCACTCGACAGGTTCAGCGGTAAAATCGTATGGATTTCGAAAGCCCTGGGCGATTCAACATCATATACCTCGCCGGCGCTTATATCATTGCCTTCTTGTAAAATCATTGTAAACTTTACGATTCATAATATTATCGGTCTTGATGCTGCCACCGGCGAACTTCTCTGGAGTAGCCATCTTAAGGGAATCGGCGATATTCATGGAAATACTTCGCTGTACGAAAATGGCTGCCTTTACTTTCTGGCAGGAAGCGGAACTGGCGCCGTTAAATTAGCTTTATCCGGCAATGGACGGACAATAACCGAAATATGGAAAAATGAAACTGTAACCGATGTACATGGCGGATTCACAAAAGCGGGAAATTTTATATATGCCTCACAATACAAACCACGAAGGTATTGTAGTATTGATGCCGCCACCGGCCAGATTACGGACTCCTTGAAATTCGACAAAGGGGCACTTATTCTTGCCGATGATATGCTCTATTTATACACCGAAAAGGGAATGGTCGGGCTGGTAAAACCCGATAACGGCAAAATGGAACTGATCAGTTCATTCAAAATGCCTGTCGGGACAAAAGAATATTTTACTATTCCTGTCATTTCGGAAGGCGTTCTTTACCTCCGTCATGGTAGTGCAATGCTGGCGTATGATATCCGGGCAAAATAGAACTGCTGGAACATTTGCCAACTGCTTATTGTCAACTGCAAACTTTATTTACTGCTGACGTCCAAAAAGAATAAATCTCAGTGAAATCCTGCTGAAACCTCAATCCTTACATATTCAGGATTCGCAATAGTTACATCCGAAATAAGTACTTTTGTTTCGGAATAATCCGGCTTGTTTGCTATGCATAAAAATATTCTCTACCAGTACCTGCTTCTAGCGTTTGTTGCGGTGGCTATCGGTGCAGTGGCATGGTGGCTGATCTATAACCCGGTTAAAACATTCACTACTTCCCTGCCGGGAATGGACGAAAGGAAGACCGGCGCTGTTGCTTTACAAAAAGTCAATATCGGTGAATCTTTTACCTTTTTCAAAACCTGCGAAGATATCCCCGGAACGCGCTGGCCCCGTTTCCGTGGTGCTGATTTTGATAATATCAGCAAAGAAAATATCCGGCTGATTGACAGTTGGGGAAAAACGGGACCTGAAATCCTCTGGAAGAAACAACTCGGCGAAGGGCATGCCGCGCCGGCTGTGTACGATGGACGCGTGTATATACTCGATTACGACGAAACATCAAAACAGGATCTGCTGCGTTGTTTCTCCCTGGCAAACGGCGATGAACTCTGGCAACGCGGATACCACGTCAGGCTCAAACGGAATCATGGCCTGTCGCGCACTATCCCGGCTGTTAACGATAAATATGTGGTAACCATCGGCCCGCGCTGCCAGGTAATGTGTGTGAACCGCCTCTCCGGCGACCTTCTCTGGGGACTTGATCTGGCCAGTGAATACAGCACGGAGGTTCCCTTCTGGTATACCGGCCAGTGCCCGCTTATCGATAACGATACCGCTGTGATTGCCACAGGCGGGAAATCCCTTTTAATTGGTATCGATTGCAAAACCGGCAAAAAAGCCTGGGAAACGCCGAATCCCGGGAACTGGAAAATGTCGCATTCGTCCATCATGCCGATGATTTTCAAAGGGAAGAAAATGTATGTGTATTGCGCCATTGGAGGAGTATGCGGCATTTCGGCCGAAGGAGCCGATAAAGGAAAACTATTGTGGGAATCAGCAGATTTTGCACCGGCTGTAATTGCGCCTTCACCTGTAATTCTTGATAACGGCCTTATCTTTATCACCGCAGGTTATGGGGCGGGCGCAACTCTTATCCAGGTCAAAGAAAACGGAGGAAAATATTCGACCGAAATAAACGCGAAATACAAACCACTCGAAGGACTAGCTTCGGAACAGCAGACACCGATCTTTCACGACGGTTACCTTTTCGGGATTCTTCCCAAGGATGCCGGCGGACTGCGCGAACAATTCGCCTGTTTCAAAGCAAGTGATACCCGGAAATCGGTTATGAGCAGCGGGAAAACCGAGCGTTACGGCCTTGGTCCATACGTACTGGCCGACAACAAGTTTTTTATCCTGAGCGACGAAGGCGAACTTACCATTGCAAAATACTCAACCTCGATGTTCAAGGTGCTGGATAAAGCTAAAATAATCGACGGACAGGATTCGTGGGGACCGATTGCCATAACCGGCGGATACCTTCTGATGCGCGACTCGAAAACATTGGTTTGCCTTGATATCAGGGCAAAATAATTATTGGCTTAAATGGTTAATATTGATGTCATTATGAAACAAAAAATTATAATATTAGCAGCACTTACAGTATTACTGGTACTGATTATATTCGCTGTTAAGGACTTCTTTTTCAGCAAGCCGGGCAACAGCAATCCTTACGAATTCGAACTCGATAAAGTCCGGACCGGCGATACAAGCATGGCTGTCTGGGCCGAAACGCATCAGTTCAAAACCACCCTGGAAGAAATTCATGGCATTACTACCGATGCTTCCGGCACGATTTATATCAGCGGCAAGGATGCTGTTGAAATGCTGGATGCGGAAGGAAAGGAAACCGGGAAATTCCCGGTTGAAGGAACTGCTTTTTGCATTGCTTTAAACCAGGAAGGAAACCTCCTCCTTGGAATGCTGGATCATATCGAAATATGGAACAACGCCGGGAAACAACTGTCCAGGTGGAATTCCTGTGGCAGTGATGCCGTTATTACAAGCATTGCCACAAGAGGTAACAATGTATTTGTTGCCGACGCCGGTCAGAAAGTGGTTTATCGTTACGACAAAAAAGGGAACCTCCTGAACAAAATCGGGCTTAAAGATCCGGCAACCGGGGTTCCCGGGTTTATCATCCCTAGCGCGTATTTTGATCTTGGGATTAGCAATGACGGTAACCTTTGGGTTGTTAATCCGGGAAGGCATAGTTTCGAAAAATATACTTTCGACGGCAAGATCCTTACTTCCTGGGGTAAAGCCTCCATGGCCATGGAAGGATTCTGCGGATGCTGCAATCCATCGAACTTCGCCATGCTCAACGACAGCCTGTTTGTAACCAGCGAAAAAGCTATCGAACGAGTGAAAATTTACAATGCCGACGGCTCTTTCAACAGTATCGTTGCTACCCCCGACCTGTTTGAACCTGGAACCAAAGGGCTCGACCTGGCTGTGGATAAGCAAAACCGCATCCTTGTGCTTGACCCTGTTAAGTTGATGGTGCACGTTTTTGAACCAAAATAGTTCAGTGTCTGCACACCTGCAGGGAGTTTGACGCTGAATCAATTGAGTGAAAATTTAGATTAAAATCGTAAAACAAGTATAATCAGCCAATGCAAAACCGAAGGGATTTTCTGAATCTGCTGTGCCGCGGAACAATCTTAACCGGGCTGGCAGCCACCACCGGGGTATTGGCTTACCGTTCGGTGAAGTCGGGCAATTGCGAACTGGGTTCATCCTGCAGCAATTGCGGCAAATCGGATAACTGCTCTTTGACGGAAGCTGTGCTTTACCGCTCAACAGTCTGGCAGCTCGATCCTGCCAAATGCATACAGTGCGGACGCTGTGCCACAAATTGTGTGATGACGCCTTCGGCAGTGAAAGCTACCCATGTATTCGCCATGTGCGGCTACTGCGACCTGTGCGGAGGTTACCTGAAACCCGATACCAAAAACATATCCACAGCCGCCGAAAACCAGCTTTGCCCTACCAGCGCAATTAAACGCAAGTTTGTCGAAGACCCGTTTTACCAATATACAATAGATGAACCTTTATGCATAGGCTGTGCCAAATGCGTAAAAGGCTGCAGCGCTTTCGGGAATGGATCTTTGCAATTGCAGGTTCACCACGACCGCTGTAAAAACTGCAACCAGTGCGCCATTGCCCGTGATTGCCCTGCCGATGCCTACAGCCGTGTTCCGGCAAGCAAACCGTATCTTTTGCAGGGAATTGAATCAAAACCAGATGACAAACAAATTGGTTAAGAGTTATGCCATCAGGCTCTAACTTTAAATTTTGCACTTTGAATTTTAAATTTTGAATTACTTATAAATGAAAAAAATTTTTGCATTGGTTTTCCTTGTTTTCCTGTTCGCAGTTCAGTTTATGAACGCTTACGGGATTCAGCGTTTTCCCAAGCCTGAGTTTGAATCGGGATATGTACAGCCCGAAACCCTTATGCCCAATCCTAGGGCCGAAGTGCTGGCTATCATGGATATTGTGGTGCTGATCTTCTGCCTGTCAGTAGTATCGTGGCTGGTTATTAAAAAACGTTCGCGCAACAAGGTTTTCTGGATGTCGCTGTTTGCACTGGCCTATTTTGGTTTTTACCGCGAAGGCTGTATCTGTTCCATCGGGTCCATACAGAATGTCACACTGGCTTTGTTTGATACATCCTATTTCATACCGCTATCCGCGATAATTTTCTTTGTGGCGCCTTTGGTGTACACCTTATTTTTCGGCAGGACATTCTGCGCGGCAGTCTGTCCTTTCGGTGCCATACAGGATCTGGTGGCTTTCAAACCTCAGAAACTGGGTGCAAGGCTAAATGCAATGCTTGGCGTCATTCCATACGTATACCTTGGGCTTGCCGTTTTGTATGCCGCTACCGGAACCGATTTTATCATCTGCCGTTACGATCCATTTGTCGGGATATGGAGGGTGAACGCTTCATTTGGCATGTTTGTATTCGGGGGATTACTCCTGGTTAGTGGAATTTTTATTGCCCGGCCTTATTGTCGTTTTTTGTGCCCATATGGAGTTCTTCTCAACTGGACAAGCCGCTTTTCGCGGAAACACATAACAATTACACCCGCCGAATGTATTCAATGCAGGCTTTGCAAAAATTCGTGCCCGTACGATGCGATCGATATGCCGGTTACCGGCAAAAATCCTGACGACAAGCGCACCATGGGCCGCAAACTGATCTTTATAACTTTCCTGATTCCTGTGCTGATGTTGGTCGGTGGCTGGACTGGTTCCCGTCTCCACGAACAACTGGCAGGTGTGAATGGAAAAGTAAAACTTGCCAAACAGATTCTGAACCCTGTTTCTGATAAAAACCAGGCCGAAACGTTCGAAATGGAAGCTTTCAAATCAGCCGGGAAACAACAGTCACAGGCATTTGCCGAAGCCGCAGATGTGTTACATGATTTTTACATTGGCGGCTGGATTTTAGGCGGTTTTATCGGCCTCGTTTTTGGCGGACTGATTGCCGGCCTTCTGATAACCAAACACCATACCGATTATACACCCAACAAAGGAACCTGTTTAAGTTGCGTGCGCTGCGTGGATTATTGCCCCGTAAAGGTGACGTGAGAGAATTATTCGCTTTTGTCTGTAGGAAGCCTGTCAAAATGTGGTCGGAAGTCGGAAGTCGGAAGTCGGAAGATATAAATTGAATTTAATTGACAAAATATTTAATACCAAAACTGAGAACTAGAAAGAACGGGAAAAGAATAGTTGGTGATAATTTAACAGTTATTAAAAAAGAAAACGTCATGAGCTTTAAGTTCGAAAATCTTATTATCTGGCAACTTGCCATGGATTATGGCGAGAACATTAATAACCTGTCTGAAAAATTCCCTAAAAAGGAATTATACAACCTTTCATCACAGGTACTTCGTGCTGTCGATTCAATTGCATTAAATATTTCTGAAGGTTCAATAGGTCAATCCGATCCTGAATTCCGGAAATTTGTTGGCTACTGGATTCGCTCACTCGCGGAAGTAGTAACAGGCCTATATAAAGCAAAAAGAAGAGGATACATTTCTGAAGAAGAATTTCGAGAACAATATGATTTTGCATTTAACCTGATGAATATGATGGTTAAATTTAAAGAGAAAATAAATTAATGTCTCCAATACCTAATGAACCCCAACAAACAAGCAGTTTACTTGCTTCCGACTTCGGTCTTCCGTCTTCCAGCCTTTTCCCCTTCAATGAAAATATAAACTAAGCATGAATAACTCCACCCCACCGGACAAAACCATCAGGTTTCTTCACAGCATTGCGTTTGCAGGCGCATTGCTTGCTTTCATGCTTTGCATACTTCTTTCGGTGAATTATTTCCAGGTGAAAAGCAGCGATCCGTTGAATTCGCCGGTCATGAAAGCCATGGTTGAAAAGTTCAGGAGCAACCCTGCTGATGAACAGCTTAAAGCCGAAATCCGCGAAATGGACCTGTTTGCACGCAAATCGTTTTTTACACGACAGTGGCAGATCCGGACCGGTGGTTATATACTTCTTTTTAGTGTCCTGGTCGTTATTATCTGCCTGAAAACAGCTGAATTGTTAACATCTAAAATTCCGTCCATCCCAGACTCAACCACGGACAATTTCTGGGATCTCCGCAAAATAAACCGGAAATGGGTGGCATATTCCGGCATTTTCCTGGTTTGTGTTTCGCTCCTCTTCGCCTTCCTTACCCACAACGAACTGGGAAAAACGCTTCAGTTAACCGGGAATAATCCGGGTTTGGCTGCCGATTCTTTAAAAACAGATAAAAACAGCAAAACTGCTTTAATCGTATCGGATACGGTAACTACAAGCGATAGTACATCTGCAGCTTCCGGCGATTCCGCATCGCTGTCGCAATCGATGGATGGCTACCCTACGCAACAGGAAATTAATGCTAATTCGGCTTCGTTTCGCGGACCGGGAGGCAATGCGGTTGTATCCCAGCATGGATTCCCTACGAACTGGAACGGGGGCAGCGGCAAGAATATAAAATGGAAATCAATAATTCCACTTTCGGGTTATAATTCACCTATAGTGTGGAACGATAAAATATTTCTTTCGGGTGCCAATGCCACAAAAAGGGAAGTGTATTGTTTCGACCTGAATACCGGTAAGATTTTGTGGCAAACCCTTGTTGATAAAATCCCAGGCTCACCGGGAACAGTACCCAAAGTGAATCCCGAAACCGGTTTGGCTGCGCCAACAATGGCTACCGACGGACGAAGGGTATATGCCATCTTTGCCAACGGTGACCTAATCGCAATCGATTTTAAAGGCCAAAAAGTATGGGCCAAGAATCTCGGTCTCCCCAGGAACCACTACGGCCACTCTTCGTCGCTGATTATGTTCCGCGATTTATTAATCGTTCAGTTAGATCAGTCAGGAAATACCAGTGTGATGGCTTTTGCCGGAAAAACTGGTGAACAGGTCTGGAAAACCAGCCGTGACGTGAAAATCTCATGGTCTTCGCCTATTCTCGTCAATACTGGTTCCCAATCTGAACTTATGCTGGTAGCTGAGCCTTTCGTGACTTCCTACAGCCCGTCAACGGGAAAGGAGCTCTGGCGCTTCAACTGCATTTCAGGTGAAGTGGGCCCTTCGCTGGCCTATGCCGACGGCGTTGTGTTTTCGGTAAACGATTATTCCAAACTGGCAGCTGTCCAGGTCGGGGCAACACCAAAATTGCTCTGGGAGGCCGACGAATATCTTTCGGATATACCAAGCCCCGTGGCTACATCCAAATATCTTTTTATGCCAACCAGTTACGGAACCATGGTTTGTTACGATGCGAAAAATGGGGAAAAGTACTGGGAGAAAGACTTTGGAACACCGACATATGCTTCGCCCATGCTGGCCGACGGAAATATCTACCAGATGGATAAAAAAGGGGTAATGCATATTTTTAAAGCCGATAAATCGTTTACTTCGGTCAGCGAATCCCCGCTGGGTGAAGGATCGGTTTGCACACCGGCTTTTTTCAGTGGGAAAATCATAATCAGGGGAGATAAGAATTTATTCTGTATCGGGAAGTGAATTTGTCGCACGAACATATAATCAAAACCGTTGAACAGATCGTCGCAAAACGCGGTACTTCTGCCGATGCTGCCATTCCTGTTTTGCAGGATATACAACAGGAATTTAATTACCTGCCCGATGAAGCCCTTAAGCATGTCTGCGAAATCACCGAAATTACGCCTTCGCGCATAACTGGTATTTCAACGTTTTATTCGCAGTTCCGCCACCAGCCGGCAGGCAAGCATATTATCCGAGTATGTACGGGCACTGCCTGTCATGTAAAAGGAGCTTCGCGTGTTTACGATGCCATAGCCCGCGAACTGAAACTCGCTGATAACCAGGTGACCGACTCTCAGGGCACATTTACTCTTGAAAAAGTTGCCTGCCTGGGCTGCTGCACCCTGGCGCCTGTAATTAAAATTGACGAAACTACTTACGGGCATATCCTTCCCGAAAAAGTGGGTGAAATCATGCAGGATTTCCTCTCGAAAAACCTGAATACCAATCACCGGAAAGCTTCAGGCCCGAAACAAGGTTCTGAAAGCATGGGCGAAATCCGCATCGGGCTTGGATCCTGCTGCGTAGCCAGCGGAAGCGAAGAGGTGAGGCTTGAACTGGATAAGATACTCGCTGAAACAAAGATTAATGTAAATGTAAAACAGGTGGGTTGCGTTGGCGTCTGCAACCAGGTTCCGATAATGGAAATCATCAAACCCGGCCAGGAGCCTGCTTTTTATGCCAAAATAAAACCCAGTGAAGTTAAAGAAGTTATCCTGAGTCATTTTCAACCCGTCGGTTTTTTCAATAGGCTGAAAAACAGTTTTGTTAACAGTTTCGAAAAAGTGGTTGTGGAAGGAGAAGAGAAATCCTTCCGGAAATATTCCTCCGACCAGCGCGACACTCCCATTTCCGAATTCCTCGGCCCGCAAATGGCAATTGCTTCCGAGAACCGGGGTGTTGTTAAACCCTGCGATATTATTGAATACCGCGCCGGTGGAGGTTTTACCGCCTTAAAAAAATGCCTTGATAAACTAACACCCCAGGAGGTAGTCGACGAAATCACGAAAAGCGGTCTGCGCGGTCGCGGCGGTGCCGGTTTCCCTACCGGTCGGAAGTGGCAGATGGTGAAAGACCAGCACAACGAAGAAAAATATGTGATCTGTAATGGCGACGAAGGCGACCCCGGTGCATTTATGGACCGCATGCTGCTCGAGTCGTACCCTTTCCGGATAATCGAAGGAATGCTTATAGCCGGTTATGCAACAGGTGCGCGAAACGGGGTTTTCTACATCCGGGCCGAATACCCCCTGGCAGTAAAACGTATCAATGAAGCCCTTCTGATTTGCCGCGAAAACGGGCTTATAGGCCCTTCGGTAATGAACACCGATTTTTCGTTCGATATACGCATTTTTGAAGGCGCCGGGGCTTTTGTCTGCGGTGAAGAAACGGCCCTGATTGCCTCCATCGAAGGCGATCGCGGTATCCCGCGTATGCGTCCGCCCTACCCTGCTGTTCAGGGACTCTGGGGCAAACCCACACTTGTGAATAACACTGAAACCTTTTCGCTGGTTTCGTGGATTTTCCGCCATGGGGCTGAGTCTTTTGCAAATACCGGTACTGCCGGAAGCAAAGGAACCAAGGTTTTTGCCCTTGCCGGGAAAGTGAACCGTGGAGGTTTGATCGAAGTACCAATGGGAATCACGCTCAGGCAGATCGTTGAAGAAATCGGGGGTGGAATTGCCAACGGCCGCCAATTTAAAGCGGTACAGATCGGTGGTCCATCGGGAGGATGTATTCCTGCATCGCATTACGACCTGCCTATCGATTTCGAGGAGCTGGCCAAGGTCGGCGCCATGATGGGATCCGGCGGACTGATCGTGCTCGACGATACGGATTGCATGATCGACATCGCTCATTATTTCCTTTCGTTTACCCAGGATCAGTCGTGCGGAAGATGTACTTTTTGCCGTATTGGAACTACCCGTATGCTTGGACTGCTCGACAAGATAAGGCACGGCAAAGGCAAACCCGACGACCTGGTCCATCTTGAAAAACTGGCCGAAAGCACCCGGCAGGGCAGTTTGTGCGGGCTGGGGAAAACAGCGCCAAACCCCGTCTTATCTACACTAAAATATTTCAGGGACGAGTACGAAGCGCATATCAACGGACATTGCCCTTCGGGGAAATGTTTGCCGCTGATCACTTATTCGATAACTGACGAATGTATCGGCTGTACCAAATGTGCGCAGCGCTGCCCTTCGGATGCTATTGATTTCAAACCCTACGAAATCCATGCCATCGATATGGAAAAATGTATAAAATGCGATATCTGCAGGCAGGTTTGCCCGGTGGATGCGGTAAAAGTGGTTTGAGAAGTCTGAGTTGTTTGAATGTGTAAATGTGGGGCTGGAAGTCGGGAGTCGGAAGACGGAAGAAAAAGGCGGGATGTCAGAAGTCGGGAGATGGAAGACTTCCTTAAAGTAAAAGCATCATAATCTGAGCGGACTTCCGACTTCAGACCAATGAAATCTAATAATAAAACTTAATACTGAAATTTTGAAAAAACCCGGCTTCCGACTTCCGTCTTCGGACTTCTGACCACCAGAATAAAGAAATGACAAAACTCAAAATAGATAACACAACAATAGAAGTTGCCGAAGGCACCACCGTTATGCAGGCTGCGGCTGCTTTGGGCATAGCCATCCCGGCAATGTGCTGGCGCAAAGGGCATTCGTGCCATCCTTCATGCATGGTTTGTATGGTAAAAGATGCCGACAGGGGCAATTTCTTTGCATCCTGCGCCATGCCTGTTGCTGATGGGATGAACATTATAGCCACTTCGGAAGAAGTAAACGATATCCGGCGCGAAGCCCTGGAACTGCTGCTCAGCGATCATGTGGGCGACTGCGAAGCTCCCTGTACCCTTAGCTGCCCCGCCGGAATGGATATCCCGCTGATGAACCGCCTTTTAGCTGCCGGGGAATTCGAAAAAGCGCTCAAGGTCGTTCGCGAAGAAATTGCTTTGCCATTCATACTTGGTTATATTTGTCCCGCTCCCTGCGAAAAAGCATGCCGCCGCAAACCCATCGATGGCGCTGTTTCCATCTGCCTTCTAAAAAGGTTTACAGCCCAGGAAGCCGGGCGACGAAACGCAAACCTGGTTCCGGAAGTCATCAGAACCGGGAAAAATATTGCAATTATAGGAACAGGTCCGGCCGGCTTGTCAGCTGCTTTTTATCTGCTGCGCGCCGGTCACGGGTGTACCCTGTTTGATAAAAACGAGGAGGCCGGCGGCGCCATGCGATACAACATTCCGGCTGAAAAACTTCCGCGTGAAGCGCTCGATGCCGAAATTGACGGTATCCGCAAAATGGGTGCAGTTTTTAAGCTCAATACCCCTATAACTCCTGCTTTTTTCGAAAACCACATTATTCCCGCATTCGACGCCGTAATCCTTTCAACAGGAAACCGGAACCAGCAGCCTGTCGAAGATTTCGGATTAACGGCTCACAACGGGCATGAGTTCGCCGACAAAAAGACCTTTAAAACCGCCCGTCCAGGAGTATTTGCCGTGGGGAATATGATCCGCGAATACGAAATGGCAGTCAGGGCTTCGGCACAAGGACGGATTGCCTCGGCCGAAGTGGGCATCTATCTGAATACTCATGCCCCGGTGAAAAAACTGCACTTCAATTCCTTATTCGGGCACCTGACAAAACCCGAGCAGGAAGAATACCTGAAAGAAAGTATTCCCGGGCCTCCGGTTGAACCGGAAGGCGGCTTTATGGCCGGGTTCGATGCCGGACAGGCCGTCGCCGGAGCAAAACGCTGCATGCATTGCGACTGCCGCAAACCTGCATCGTGCAAACTTCGTATTTATGCGGATGAATATGGTGCAAACCGCAAGCGCCATCTGGGTCCGGAACGGAAAGCGCTGACCAGATCCATCCACCACGACCTGATCGTGTACGAACCCGAAAAATGCATCCGCTGCGGGTTGTGTGTTGAGATCAGCGCAAAGGAAGAATCGCTCGGGCTGACTTATATAGGCCGTGGATTCGATGTCCGCATTGGTGTCCCTTTCAGCGAAACCATAGCTGAAGCGCTTGCAAAAACAGCTGCAGACTGCGTAAATGCCTGTCCAACCGGTGCCATGGCGTTTAAAGACCGGGAAGAAAGAATCGTTTAAGTCAGACGGCAAATGGCAAAAGTTAATACAATTACCTGGCAATGACGGAAATAAAAAGTAATGAAAAACAAAGAACATGAAATGAAGAATGAAAAAGGGAAGAAGCTTGCTGTACTTTTACATTTTGCGTTCTGTGTTAAATGTTTTTAATTCCTCATGGATATCCTCACTGAATTTTTGTGTCATGTGTCAGGTAAACATAAATTGAAAAATTGGATACTAAAACCTAACCCCAAACACCTATTCCCTTAATAACAATTAATGAAGCATATTCTCCTCATATCCTTTTTTTACTTAATTACATCATTGGCATCGTTAGCGCAAACTTCCAGCGCTGATACCTGGCCTTCTTTCCGTGGAAATGCACAACTAACCGGTGTTTCTCCTGCTAAAATCACACCGCCATTAAACCTGATGTGGTCGTTCAAAACGGGCGATGCCATCAAATCATCACCTGCAATCTTCAATAATACAATATACGTAGGTGCCGATGATGGATTTCTGTATGCTATTACCTCCGCCGGTTCTTTGAAATGGAAGTTCAATGCCGGTTCATCCATCGAATCGCCTCCGCTGGTAATCGATAATGTTGTTTTCGTTGGTTCGCTCGAAGGGGTTTTGTTTGCCTTGGATGCCTCAAGCGGGAAGCTGAAATGGAAATATGTATCCGAAGGTCAGATTTCCGGCTCCTGCAACTGGACGTATGGTCCCGACGGAAAACAGAAACGCATCCTTTTCGGAAGTTATGATTATTTCCTGCACTGCGTGGATGCTGCTACCGGAAAGCGTTTGTGGAAATACGAATCGGGGAATTACATCAATGGGGCAGCAGCCGTAAGCGGTAAAAATGCGGTTTTCGGCGGTTGCGACGCCATATTGCATATCGTGAACACGGATAATGGCAAAGCTTCGGGAAACATCGACCTGGGCGTTTATATCCCGGCATCGGCGGCTGTAAGCGGGAATATGGCTTTTTTCGGCAATTACGACGGTGTTTTTTACTGTGTAGACCTGGGACAGAAGAAAATAAAATGGCAAACCGAAGGCGGTGGTCCTTTCCTGGCATCGCCGGCCGTTTCGGGAAACCGCGTGATTACAGGTTCACAGAACAAAACCGTATATTGTTTTGATACCCGCGACGGGAAACTGCTGTGGACATTTAAAGCGCTTGGCAAAGTGGATGCTTCACCGGTTATAACCGGGAATTTTGTTGTTATCGCTTCTTCCGATGGCCGGCTGCGTTTTCTCGATATTGCTACCGGAAAAGAAAGCTGGAAATACGAAATAGGCAGCCCGATCACCGGTACACCCGCCGTTACGGCTAAAATGATTGTTGTGGGCGCCGGCGACGGGAAGGTATATGCATTTGGGAAAAAGTGAAAACTTTTAAAAATTGAAAATTGAAAATATAACTGATATGAGGTGGGAAGTGGGAGGTGAGAAACCATCAACCCCTCGCCTTTCTCCTCTCACACCTCAGGATGTTTTAAAAAGAAAAAAAAGAATCATGAAGATCGTCCATATAGTCCCCGGTTTTGGCGGAACATTTTACTGCGGGAACTGCCTCCGCGACAGCGGTGTGGTCGCCTCGCTGAAAAAAGCAGGCCACGATGCCGTCACCCTGCCGATGTACCTGCCGCTTACCATGAATGGCTATGTAAACGAAGATGGAATTCCGGTTTTTTACGGTGCCGTTAACATTTACCTGAAGCAATTCCCTGTTTTCAGGCATATGCCTAAGTGGTTCGAAAAATTGATGAATTCGCCGTCAGTTTTGAAGTTTGCAGCAAAAAAATCAGGTTCTACCCGCGCTTCGGGCCTCGAAGATCTCACCGAATCCATGCTTCTGGGTGCGGATGGACATCAAAGCGAAGAACTGCAGCAGCTGGTCGATTTCCTTAAATACCACGAAAAGCCCGATATTGTTCATGTTTCGAATGCTCTGCTGCTGGGATTGGCTAAAAAGGTGCGTGATGAAGTCAAGGTCCCGGTCGTATGTTCGCTGCAGGACGAAGACGTGTGGGTTGATGCCATGCACGAAGATTCCCGAGAAAAAATGTGGAAGCTGCTGGCTGACAAATCAAAAGATGTGGATGCATTTATCGCCGTGAGCGACTATTTTGGCAGGCTTATGCAGAAACGCATGTCGATTCCCAGGGAAAAGCTACATGTGCTGCATGTAGGTGTCCGCCCCGAAACCTATGCGTATTCAAAACCTGCAGGCAATCCGCAGGCAATTGGTTATGTGTCGCGCATCTGCGAAGAAAACGGGTTCGAAATCCTGGTGGATGCTTTTGTACTATTAAAACAAAACCCAGCCTTCAGCACACTCAAATTAAGGGCAACCGGCGGAATGACCGGCGATGATACTAAGTTTATCAATAAGCAAATCAGTAAATTAAAACAGAATAATGTCTATTCCGATTTTGAAATACAGCCCGGCTTTACCCAGCCCGAACTGCAGGATTTTTTTAAATCGGTTTCAGTTTTATCCGTTCCGGTGCTTAAGGGCGAGGCTTTTGGCTTGTACCAGGTCGAAGCGTTGGCATCGGGAATTCCACTGGTTCAACCGGAACTTGGTGCATTTCCCGAAATTATCAGTATCAGTGGCGGAGGTATTACTTACAAACCCAATACCGCCGAGGCTCTCGCCGAAAAATTGGCTGAGGTTTTATCAGATCAAAAGAAACTCGAAGCCATGAGCCTTTCCGGGCGAAAAGCTGTGGAAAATCATTTCGACTGTGGTGTGCTGTCAGTCAAAATGGTTGATATTTACAAGACGCTCTTATAAGGGGCATTTGTTTTGAGGAGGCTAAAAACTTATCCCGATCACAAGGTTAAGTTCTTCCCTGTCAGGATTTACACTAAGCATACCTGAAACAGGTATTGAATATTTATCTGTGATTTTAATTTCTTTACTTGTTTTAATTCCAAGATTACAGAGCGCAAATACATCATCGCCGTTATCTTTATATGTTGTGGTCCATCCATTACCGGCACCGGCAAAAACACCAAAGTATTTGAAATCGTAGCCTAATTCGAAATACATATCACCGCCGCCCGGCTTGTTTCCCGGCCCGCCTTTCGATGCATCGTTAAACACGTAATTGGCCGAGAAAGTGAGCTTTTCAAGTTTATACTCCAGGTTTCCCTCGAAGACATGGCTGGCCGAATCGGTCGAATACCGGAAATAGGGTGTTCCCTGGAAATAGTAATCGGTGATACCAAAGCTCAAACCACAATCAATCGCATACGATGCATAAAGATCTACCTCTGCCTCATCGCCCAGATCGTGAAAACTGGTTGTGCCCCAGGTTCCAAGCGTAAAGCCCCCTTTCGAAAATTCAACATACGGCTGAATATTGGGTCCGGTTCCGATTTTTGATCCGCGCCATACAAATGAACTTACCAGATCGGCTCCCAGCGAAAACGGCGAACCGGATTCTTCATCCTGGGCTTGCAGATTAATCGGGGAATACAACAAAGTGGCAATTAAAAGGCCCAAAACCAGGAATGTTTTAACTTTCATAGGAATTATTTTTAAGAATTTATATTACGATTACCCAGATACAAATATATGTTTTTCACGAAAAGATCAAGGTTTTCGGCGCCTGTTTTTTCGCCGCCCGTGTTATTGGCAATAAAAGCATGAAAGGCCCTTTCTCTCCTTGAATCAATTTGATTTACAGATCCGGCGAAAAGCCTATTTTTACGGTGAGAAAAGTGAACATACTGATAGCTTTTCAGGAAGAGCTGGGGATGGAAGTCAGAAGAAGGAAGTCGGAAGAAAGAAGTCAAAAGACAGAAGATGGAAGATGGAAGATGAAAGATACAGTCAGAAGAAACATGGAGTTAGAAAAATTACAATTGAACGAAAGTTGTGTTAAATAAGAAACAGCTAGATTTCCGAAAGGGTCATATTTCAAAAATCTCCTGGTTTCTGTCAAAGGATTTCCGACCATAACATAGAATTATAATAATTATGCCACTGTTAGCTGAACTTCAACAAATCAGCAGGTATTACGAACAACCCGGTTCTGCTTTAAGGAACACTGTTCTTGGTGATATTTCGCTGCAAATTAATGCAAAAGACCGGATTGCCATTGTCGGGCCTTCCGGTTCCGGAAAAAGCACCTTGCTCAATATACTTGGTACTCTCGATATGCCATCATCAGGAAAGGTATTTCTCGATGGCTCCGAAACCGGCAAAATGGATGAAACCCGACTGGCTGAGGTCCGAAATTCATTTATCGGATTTGTTTTCCAGATGCATCACCTGCTTCCCCAGCTCACTTTGCTCGAAAATGTGCTCCTGCCACTGTTGCCCCGAAAAGATAAAACCTTACTGAAACAGGCTAACGAACTCGCCCTTCATCTTATTGACCGGGTAGGATTGACAGGGCATATCAACCAATACCCAACGCAGCTTTCGGTAGGCGAATGCCAGCGTACAGCCGTTGTACGGGCCCTTATCAACCACCCCAGACTTTTGCTAGCCGACGAACCCACAGGCTCTCTCGACTCCGCCAATGCCGGCCATCTCGCCAACCTACTTGCCGAACTCAACTCCGAACAAAACGTCGCCCTTGTTATCGTAACACATTCTATGGAACTTGCATCGAAAATGGACAAAATTTACCATCTGCGCGACGGAAAGCTGGTACTTAGTCAAAAGTAAAAGAGCAAAGGTTCAGG
>CAISRK010000428.1 GCA_903887815.1 uncultured Bacteroidales bacterium
GCATAAGCGAATTGCAGCTTAAGCTCAGGTATTGGAATATCGACAGCAGATTTTATAGCGCAATTATCACCAAACTGACAGAGGAAAATTTTCTGAACGAAAAGCGGTTTGCTATCAATTATGCCGGTGGGAAATTCAGGATGAACGGATGGGGCAGACTGAAAATTGCAGCAAGCCTCAGGGCAAGAGCCATTCCTGCCGAACTCATAAAGCAGGCACTTTCGCAGATCAGCACGGAAGAATATACTTTGTTTCTTGAAACCCTGCTGGAGAAAAAACTCAATCAAATTGGCGGCAACACTCTTCAGAACCGGCAGAAAGCGGCCTTTTTTGCAGTTTCTCGTGGATTCGAGCAGGGATTGATTTCAGCAGTGTTGAAAGATTCTTCGTTTTTAGAAAAAGACTTTTAAAGTTTCTAAGTGGCTGGAAGACGGAAGACCGAAGCCAGGAAAGCCGGCAGATGATATTCTAGGGAATTATACCCGGACAATGGTAATCGGATTTCCGTTAAAACATTCGATGCGAAGCATATCAGTTGCCATTCATATCCCAAGTGCCCTGACTCCAGATTGCCAACTTCGGGCTTCCGGTAAGGTATAACTACATTCTCTGATAAATCTCTCAATGGAAATCACTTAATTTGCCAAAATAACCCAGATACCTAACTTCGGACTTCCGACTTCGGACTTCCGACTTCGGACTTCCGGCCAGTTTACTACCAAAATACCACAACAAATCCAACCCCATGATAACCATTGATACCCTAAAAGAACTATCAAAGCGGCTCGAAGCGCTGAGGAGGTTCCTTTGACGTCGACACCAAACTTGAGCTCATAGCCGAAGAGGAGAAAATTACGCTCGCTCCCGGTTTCTGGGACGATCCCAAAAAAGCCGAAATTGTCCTGAAATCGATACAGGAAAAGAAAAGCTGGACCAATGCGTTTACCAATGCAGAAGGATCGTTAGCCGACATACAGGTTTTATACGAGTTTTTCCAGGCAGGCGAAGCCACCGAACTGGAGGTGGAACAAGGCTTAAAGCAAACCGAAAAGCTCTTCGACGACCTCGAATTCCGCAATATGCTCAGCAACGAGGAGGACAGCCTGAGCGCCATTCTCCAGATTAATTCCGGTGCCGGCGGTACCGAAAGCCAGGACTGGGCACAGATGCTTATGCGCATGTACATCCGATGGGCCGAGCGAAACAACTACAAAGTACGCGAACTCGACCTCAATGAAGGCGATGTTGCAGGTATAAAATCCGTTTCAATCGAAATTGAAGGAGATCATGCTTTCGGATACCTGAAAGGCGAAAACGGTGTTCACCGGCTCGTTCGTCTTTCCCCTTTCGATTCAGCAAACCGGAGGCATACCTCTTTTGCTTCGGTGTATGTGTACCCTGTTGTGGATGATAATATTGATATACAGATCAGTGCAGCCGATATCAGCTGGGATACGTTCCGCTCCAGCGGTCCCGGCGGACAGAATGTAAATAAAGTGGAAACAGCCGTAAGGCTTTACCACGCACCGACAGGAATCGTAGTTGAGTGCCAGGTAACCCGTTCGCAGCAGCAAAACCGCGATAAAGCCATACAGATGCTGAAATCGCAGTTATACGAAATAGAGCTGCGGAAGAAAAAAGAAGCCCAGGCCGAAATTGAAGGCAACAAGAAAAAGATTGAGTGGGGATCGCAGATCCGCAACTACGTGCTCCATCCATACAAAATGGTGAAAGATATACGTACCGGCCACGAAACCTCCAATGCTTTCGAAGTATTGGATGGCGACCTGAACGAATTTATAAAATCATACCTGATGGAATTCGGCAGGAGTGATGTTTAATGAACCAAACCGCGACAAAGGGGAAACAGATTTTCTTTTAAAAAAAGATTGACAACAATATCTTTGTGAATCCTTTGTGCGTTGTGTAACTGCTATGCCACAAAACGCACAAAGCAGGCACGAAAGGCGCATAGAAATATTTTAAAAAACATTGAAAAATGAAGATGCAGGTACCCAAAGCAGAGGATCGCATTGCCATTTTGCTGATGGTTGTGCTTGCACTTCCCGTTTTCTATTTTTCGCTGCTGGTTCCGTTCGAGACCGATACCGGCGACAGTGTTGTTCATTATTTCTTTGCCCGATATGCCTTTCAGAACACTATGCTGTTTTTCGATCATTGGGCGAAACCTTTTTTTACTTTGCTGGCCTCACCGTTTGCCCGGTTTGGGTTTGCAGGGATGAAACTTTTTAACGGACTTGCAGGTTTGCTTTCGGCCTGGATCGCTTATTGCATAGCCAAAAAACTTGATCTGAAATTCCCCTGGCTGGCGATTATTCTTGTGCTGTTTGCTCCGGCCTATTTTGTAAAACTTTTCTCAGGATATACCGAGCCCCTTTTCGGACTTATACTGATAGCATCGGTGTACCTTGTCCTGATCCGGCGTCCTTTTCCAGCAGCCCTGCTGTTATCGTTCCTGCCATTTGTTCGTTCCGAAGGCCTGATCCTGCTTATTGTTTTTGCATTCTACTTCCTGTTACAGAAGAATTTCAAAGCTATTCTCCTGTTAGCTACAGGTCATATAGCATACTCTTTGGCGGGTTTAATTTCGGGCAAAAGCTTACTCTGGATTTTTACCGAAATTCCATATCATGTAGTAAGTACTTACGGAAAGGGCAATTTTTCACATTATCCGCAACAACTGATGCTTACACTTGGGGTGCCGGTTTTCCTGCTGTGCATTTGCGGGATTGTTTTCCAGTTACTTGGTATGGTATACCCGAAAATTCAGGTCAATTCAACTTCCAAAACTGAGGTCAATATTTTAATACTTGGAAGTTTCCTTGCGTACTTCCTGTTTCATGTTATGAGCTGGGGTTTCGGTTTATTCGGATCGGCAGGGCTGAGCCGGGTGCTTACTGCCATGGTTCCGTTGCTGGGTGTTATTTCACTTATAGGTTTTAACTTCCTGATTGGCTGGAAATATAAGAGCAGTTTACCCTTGCATGCGTTTATTTATGTGCCTGTTATTGCCTATATCCTTATTTTTCCGTTCCTGAGCAACCCGGCCAGCATTAATAGGGAAAAAGATCTGCAGCGCTCAGGCGAGATGAAACTGATGCACAAAATAGCCAGTAATATCAACAAGCAATACTCAGGCAAATTTTTATATTACTCAAATCCTTATCTCAGTTATGCATTGAATATCAACCCATTCGACCAAACAAAACATCTTTGTTTTACCGATTGGAAGTCGCGGAAAATAGTACAGCCCAACTCGCTTGTCATCTGGGACAACTGGTTTTCGGTTACTGAAGAACACACCGACTCCACGACTCTGCTTCAAAATCCGGATCTGCGGTTGCTTGGTAGGTATAAAACAGAAGAGGCTGAAACTAAAACTGTATTCCTGGTTTTTGCAAATTAAGCATACGGTTATCGGGATAACTATTTTAGTTCAATTCACCAGTTAAAGTTTTTCTTTTGGAAGATCATTTAAGGCTTCTGCAGTGTCCGGATTTATCATGACAAATTGCTTCTGTCATCTCTATTATTGTAAAACGAATGTGTATGACTTTCGAAACCCTGAAAACTCAGCACATTTATCCATTATTTCTTCTTCTCATACTATACCATCTCAATTTACTGCGTCACTTTAGGCACTCTAGACACTTTAGGCACTCTAGACACTTTAAACTCCTGTCACCAAACAGTTAAAAGTTTTTATATCTTTGAAAAGTAATCCCCCTCATTCAGACAGGAAACTCCTATGATAACCATTTACCATAATCCCAAATGCCGTAAATCGCGCGAAGGCCTGCAGTATCTTCACGACAAGGGGCTGGAATGTACAGTTGTTGAATATCTTAAAACACCTTTTACACGCGAACAGCTGAAGGACCTGCTTATGAAACTTAATATGCGGCCAGTCGAAATTGTGCGTACACAGGAGGATGAGTTCAAGGAAAAGCTGAAAGGCAAAAACTTCACCGACGAGGAATGGATCACTATTCTTCTTGAAAATCCCAAGCTGATGCAACGGCCGGTGGTTGTACGGGGTCATAAAGCTATACTTGGGCAACCGGTGGAGGAGATTGACAGGTTGCTGTAGCTTTGTTAATGGTCATACATTGTCATTTGTGGTCATTAGTGGTTGGTTTATATAATTGAACCCTATTTGTGAATATTATAAATAATTAGTTGAGAAGGGTTTATCTTGATTAATTTTAGAAAATGGACATTGAAGAGTTAAATGTTTACCAGCTGGCCATGGAATTGGCTGACGATATCTGGAGAATTGTATTAGAATGGGAAAGTTTTTCTCGTTATAGCATTGGCAGGTAATGGGTAGAAGCTGCTGATTCCATCGGAGCTAATATAAGTGAAGGATTTGGCAGGTAACATTTTAAGGATTCGAAAAATTTTCTTTACTATTCACGA
>CAISRK010000429.1 GCA_903887815.1 uncultured Bacteroidales bacterium
GTGGGTAACGATATCTTTCAGCGAATGGGATACATTCCTCTGGCTTTTTCCCTGAAAAAACCCTGTACGGTTCTCCCTTCTGTGCTAAAAGAGAATCGGATAAAACCAGAAATAAGGTGATTATAATAACAGCTTTTTTCATACCAGACACTTTTTCAATATCCTCTGAAATCGACGATAAAGCTACAAAAAACGTATGGGATATACCTGAAAAGGATGAGGGGAATTAAAACTGGTAAATAGTAATAAAAAAACAAATTTCCGGCTGAACCCTCCATAAGTTTGAAACCCCTGAAAGGTTTATATTTTCATACTATTTACTTAAATGCATTATAATATGTCCCTGTTTAACCTTTTTTTTACAAAAACCATGCATTTTTCGGTACAACTTAGGTTCCTGTTGACCACAGAAGCTGATAATTTGCTAATTTTGACTGAACATATCGACTTTGTAAACGTTTCTGATAAAAAACATATATGGATGAATTATCCTTTCTGAGTAATGCCGGCCACGAAGCAATTGAAGAGCTTTACCGACAGTACAAGCAGGATCCTGAAAGTATTGAAACAGGCTGGCGCAGGTTTTTCCAGGGATTCGAATTCAGCGGGAAACTGATGCCACAGGCTGAAGTGAAACCCGGTGAGTTTAATGTAATCGACCTGATAAACGAATACCGGAAACGTGGCCATTTATTTACCAAAACTAACCCGGTACGCACCCGGCGTACGTATACTCCTGATCTGAACATTGATAACTTTGGACTTACCGAAGAAGACCGCGGTCAGGTTTTTAAAGCCGGGGGTGAGATAGGGATTGGTGATGCCTCCCTAGATACCATAATTGCACATCTCGAAAAAACTTACTGCCAGAGCGTCGGTGTTGAATATGCTTATATCCGCCGCCCCGAAATCCATGAATGGCTTATGGCCCGGATGGAACACACGCAAAACTCACCTTCTTTCAGCCGCGAAAAGAAACTGCATATTCTTAAAGAACTCAGCCGCGCCGTACTTTTCGAAAAATTCCTTCATAAAAAATACATTGGCCAGAAACGATTTTCGCTCGAAGGATGCGAATCGCTGATTCCTGCTATCGACGCTATTATAAACAAAGGCGCCGAAACCGGCATAACAGAATTCATCATCGGGATGCCTCACCGCGGAAGGCTTAATGTGCTTGCCAACACCCTTGGGAAATCGTACCAGGATATTTTCAATGAATTCGAAGGCAAACTCCTCGAGGACGAATACCTGCTTGGTGATGTAAAATACCACCTTGGATTTTCGTCGGAACGCACAACTGCCGTTGGTAGGAAACTGCAACTCTCGCTGGCTCCAAATCCATCGCATCTCGAAACGGTCGGGCCTATAGTTGAGGGCATTACCCGAAGCAAAATTGATTCCGATTACCTGGGTGCTTCGAAACATATTGTACCTATTGTTATCCATGGCGACGCATCCATTGCCGGTCAGGGAGTGGTTTACGAAACGCTCCAGATGTCGGAACTCAAAGGGTACACCACCGGAGGAACCATTCACCTCGTAGTAAACAACCAGATCGGCTTTACCACCAATTACCTCGACGCACGAAGTTCAGTATATTGCACCGATGTTGCCAAAACCACCCAATGCCCGATTTTCCATGTAAATGCCGACGATGTGGAAGCCGTGGTTTATACCGTTGAACTTGCCGTTGAGTATCGGCAGCGTTTTCACAGGGATGTTTTTATCGACCTGCTTGGTTACCGTAAATATGGCCACAACGAGGGTGACGAACCCCGTTTCACACAGCCTATTTTGTACAAAATCATCGAGAAACATGATGATCCGCGGACTATTTATATAAACAAATTAGTCGAACAAGGTTCGATAACTGCCGAAGAGGCCGCTGATATTGAAAAAGCATTTATTGCCGGCCTGGAGCAGGAATTGCTCGATTCGAAGGAGGATGAAAAGGCAAGAGTTATTACATTTCTCGAAGATGCATGGCATGACCTGCATCCTGCCACCGAAGAGGATTTCCTCAAACCTGTCGATACAGCAGTTCCATTTGCAACACTACTCGACCTTACACAGAAAATTACAGCAGTTCCTCACGGCAAACCGTTTTTCAAGAAACTTGTCCGTCTTATGGAGGAACGCCGCACCATGTTCACCGAAAACGGCACCGTGGATTGGGCTATGGGTGAACTGCTAGCTTACGCTTCGCTGCTAAACGAAGGAATTCCGGTTCGCTTGAGCGGGCAGGATTCGGAGCGGGGTACTTTTTCACACCGTCACTCAGTGCTTACGATTGAAGATTCGGAAGAAAAATATACTCCTTTACAGAATATCAGTATAACACAGGCTCCTTTCCAGGTTTATAATTCACCGCTTTCGGAATACGGTGTGCTGGGATTTGAATACGGGTATTCGCTTGCCGCCCCTTTCTCACTCACCATATGGGAAGCTCAGTTCGGCGATTTCATGAACGGCGCCCAGATCGTAATTGACCAGTATATCGTTAGTGCCGAAGAGAAATGGCGGGTTATGAATTCACTTGTAATGCTCCTGCCACACGGATACGAAGGACAGGGACCGGAACATTCGAGTGCACGCATGGAACGTTTCCTGCAACAGTGTGCCGATAACAACATACAAGTTGCCAACTGCACCACTCCGGCCAACTTTTTCCACCTTCTGCGTCGCCAGGTTCACCGCGATTTCCGAAAACCGCTAATTGTTTTCACTCCAAAGAGCCTTCTGAGGCATCCCGAATGTATTTCGCCGGTGGCAGCCCTGAGCAACGGATCGTTCGAGGAAGTAATTGACGATGATTCGGCAAATCCTTCCGAAATAACGCGGGTAAACTTCTGCAACGGGAAAGTATATTACGACCTGGTTGCCGAACGCCGTAAACGCGGGCATAACAATATAGCCTTTGTGCGCGTTGAACAACTTTACCCCTTCCCGCTGCAGAAACTCCAGGATATCATTAAACGGTATCCAAACGCCACCACTTTTGCCTGGGTTCAGGAAGAACCGGCCAATATGGGAGCCTGGTCGTTTGTGCTGCGCCATTTCAGGGGCGTAAAACTCCTGCTGGTTGCCCGGCCCGAAAGCGGAAGCCCTGCAACCGGTTCTCCCAAGCTGCATTTGCAGCGCCAGGCGAAAATCATCGACAAGGCGTTCGGCGATTGCACCTGTGAAAATAGGAATAAAACCTGTAAAATGCTTTGTGCTCCGAAAGAGTGGAAAGTCGCAGAAAAAGGAAATTAAAAGTTCAAAATGTAAACTGCAAAGTTTGAAATTAAAGAAATATTCTCTCAAACTTTTAAAATGTGAGGAAAGCGGGAAAGCGGGAAAGCGGACAAATTTTGAATTTTTACTTTTGAATTTTGCTTTTTAAATTACTTCATACAAAATCTTATAGAGATACAATAAACACATCTATTTACCTTATATGATAATAGACATAAAGGCTCCAACCCCCGGCGAATCGATTACCGAAGTGCAGATTGCCAACTGGCTGGTTAAAAACGGCGACTATGTTGCGAAGGATACCGAAATCGCTGAAATAGATTCCGATAAGGCTACACTTACTGTAAATGCCGAGGCATCTGGTGTTGTAACTATTCTGGCCGAAGCGGGCGATACTGTTAGCATCGGGACCGTGATAGCGCAAATCGACACTGATGCCTTAGTGCCGGTAGGATTTGCTGATGTTAAGGTTGCTGAACCCAATGCTGAACCGCTTAAACCTGCTGCAAGTGAAACCAAACCCGAAGTGAAACCTTTGCCCAATGATGCGGATTTTAAAATTACCCCGCTTGCCCGCAAACTGATGGAGGAAAAGCAGCTTACGGGGCGCGAAGTGCTCGAACAGCTCGGGCATACACGTATTACGCGCCAGGATGTACTGAATGCCAGTTCAACCTCAGCCAATCCTGCTCCTGCCTATCAGCCTGCTGCCACCGGAAATTCGCGTGAATCGGAGCGCAAAAAAATGTCGACACTCCGGGTGAAACTTGCCCAGCGACTGGTTAGTGTTAAGAACGAAACGGCCATGCTTACCACTTTCAACGAAGTGAATATGAGCCAGATTATGGGTCTGAAGAAACAATTCAACGATAAATTCAAAGATCAATACGGGGTTGGAATCGGGTTCATGTCGTTTTTTACAAAAGCGGTTACCATTGCGCTGGCAAAATTCCCCCAGGTAAATGCAATGATCGACGGCGACGAACTTGTTTTTCATAAATATGCCGATATCGGTATTGCAGTAAGCGCGCCGAAAGGGCTTGTTGTCCCTGTAATCCGTAATGCCGAATCACTTTCGCTGGCCGAAATTGAACTTAAAATCAAAGAACTTGCAGGCAAAGCCCGCGAAAACAAAATCACGCTCGAAGAAATGGCCGGTGGTACTTTTACCATTACTAACGGCGGCGTGTTTGGTTCAATGATGTCGACTCCTATCCTTAATCCGCCACAGAGCGCCATACTCGGAATGCACAATATTATTGAAAGGCCAATCGCTTTAAACGGGCAGGTGGTTGTCGCACCAATAATGTATATAGCCTTATCGTACGATCACCGTGTAATCGACGGCCGCGAATCAGTCAGTTTCCTGGTATTGGTTAAAGAGTTGCTCGAGAACCCGGTAAAAATGCTTTTCGAAGGGAATGACCCGGTAAAAGTATTGCTTGGGATTTAAGTTTGACAGACGGAGCACTTCTTTTGATGTCACTTCGGACGAAAAAAATCAACTTACAATTCCTTATCTTTTAATACATTTCTTCAATTCCTCGTGAGGCAAAGTTTTAATAGCTTCCGAATCCTTGTGAAGCACAATAGTCCGTTTTATTTTGTCAATGGTTGATTGACTTGCAGCACTGCATAACCCGGAACCCAAACCAGTATTGCCTGGAGTGCATTACAGCGCGCTGCATAACAATTCCATAGTTTTCAATATGATTTTTTATCTTGCCGGTGATCATTTTCGAAGCCGGAAACTCAGTAATTCAAGCTTTTACCAGCAACAAGACCTCTTTGTTACTGTCAGGTTTTCGGGTATAAAATGCAGGTACGACATGATTGATTCAAACGTTCCATTCAATAATTTGTAGTAACTGATAACAGGAAGACTCACAATAGGACTGCTCAGAAGCTGTTTGTCGCCCCAGGTTCGCCATATTCCCGGAATCGCCTGCTTGCAGGTGGTTTCACACTCACGTTTAATCGACTGAACCATTTCGGCTGGGGTAAGAAGGATAAGCACAAAAATTCCAATTACAAGCAGTTTTAAACTGATGAAATTTCGGGCTCAGGAATTGATTTTACCTAAAGTAGAATTGTCTTGCTTAGGTTTTTGATTTGTTGGTTAATGGCAGCCACCATGTAAAATTACTTTGAGAACACCCATAAGGCCCTGATTAAAAAATTCTTAACCTTGGAATAAAGCGAGATATGCACCGCTATGACCAGACCCTCGTTAAAACCTGCATTGCAACAATATTTGCTACCTTTGCAATGCGCATAAGAATTGTTGTAAATGAGAAAACAAGTAGATTTCCTTGTAATCGGAACCGGAATTGCCGGGCTGAGTTTTGCTTTAAAAGCAGCAAAGTTTGGCAAGGTTTGTATTGTAGCTAAAAACAAAGCCGACGAAACAGCCACAAAATACGCCCAGGGTGGAATTGCAGCTGTAATGTATACTCCCGACACATACGAAAAACATATACAGGATACGCTGATTGCCGGCGACGACCTGAACGACGAAAAAGCAGTCCGCATTACAATTACCGAAGCTCCCGAAAGAATAAAAGAGCTGATTGAACTGGGTGTAAGTTTCGATAAAAACGAATCGGGCCGTTACGATCTTGCCAAGGAAGGCGGGCATTCCGAGTTCAGGGTATTGCACCATAAAGATCAAACTGGTCTCGAAATTGAAGAAACCCTCCTTGACAGGGCCCGCGAAAACAGCAATATCGAAATCCTCGAAAACCATTTCACGGTCGAAATCATTACACAGCACCACCTCGGCGAATATGTAAACCGCCGTACCCCGGATATTACCTGTTACGGCGCCTATGTACTCGACCGAGCCAACAACAGCATTGATACCATACTTGCAAAGATTACCCTGATGGCAACGGGTGGTGCAGGCAACGTATATGCCACCACTACCAACCCTCCCATTGCCACCGGCGATGGTATTGCCATGGTTTACCGCGCCAAAGGAACCATCGAAAAGATGGAATTTATCCAGTTTCATCCCACGTCGCTCTATAACCCGACCGAAAAACCTTCGTTCCTGATTACCGAGGCCTTGCGCGGGTTTGGCGGGATTCTTAAAGATGTAAACGGCAAAGAGTTTATGCAGAAATACGACAAGCGGCTTTCGCTTGCCCCGCGCGATATTGTTGCCCGTGCCATCGACAATGAGTTAAAAATAAGCGGCGAAGACTGCATGTTCCTCGACTGCCGTCATCTTAACCGCAATGAACTTATAAACCATTTCCCGGCCATATATGCCAAATGCCTGAGCATTGGCGTGGATATGACCAAGGAAATGATCCCGATTGTACCCGCTGCCCACTATACCTGCGGAGGAATTAAAGTGGACGAATGGGGGCAGAGCTTTATCCTCAACCTTTACGCTTCCGGCGAGTGTTCTTCCACTGGTTTGCACGGGGCCAACAGGCTTGCCAGCAATTCGTTGCTTGAGTCGCTGGTTTATTCGCACCGGGCCTGTATCGACTCATCGTCAAAACTGAAACATATTGATTTCTGCAGCGCCATTCCTGACTGGAATGCAGAAGGCACAGTAATGAACGAAGAGATGGTTCTTATTACACAAACCATGAAAGAGCTCCAGGCGATAATGACCAATTATGTTGGTATTGTGCGCTCGAACCTGCGATTGAAACGCGCCGCCGACCGCCTTAGCATACTTGAACGCGAAACCGAGGAGCTTTATAAGCATTCGGTTCTGATAGATAAAATTTGCGAGGTAAGGAACATGATTAAAGTTGCGACACTGGTTGTAAAAATGGCAATCGAGCGTAAAGAAAGCCGGGGACTGCATTTCTCCATCGATTATCCGAAAATCAGCGATATTGATGTGAGCATATTCAGCCCGGAAGATTAAATGTCGGATTTCGGATGTCGGGATTATCAAAAAAGATAATTCTTCCGTAATTAAAATTCCGAAATCACAAATCACAAATCACAAATCCAGCAACAAATGGCTCTGATATATCCCATCAAAGGAATTTCCCCGGTAATAGGGAAAAATACCTTTATTGCCGAAAATGCCACCTTAGTTGGTGATGTTGTTTTGGGTGACAACTGCAGTGTATGGTTTAATGCCGTAATACGAGGCGATGTACATTCAATACGGATAGGCAATAATGTGAACGTCCAAGATGGTGCTATTATTCATTGCACCTACCAGAAAGCGCCTGTAAGCATAGGAAATAACGTATCGATAGCTCATGCAGCCATTATTCACGGCTGTACAATTCACGACAACGTACTGATAGGCATGGGAGCCATTGTAATGGATGGGGTAATTGTAGAATGCAATTCGATTATTGCTGCCGGTGCCGTGGTTTCGCAGAATACCCTGGTTGAATCGGGAAGCGTGTACGCAGGCGTTCCTGCCCGGAAAATCAAATCAATCGACAAAAGCCTGCTCGAAGGCCAGGTTAACCGTATTTCGAAGAGTTATACCATGTACGCCAGCTGGCACGATGCAGGTATTATTCCCCTGGAACTGGAAAGGGAGTAGTTAATGGAAAACCGCTGATAGACTTTCCCTGAAACCATTTTCCATCGTCCACCTTCTATCTCCTATCAGCCAACCCAACTGCCACATTGTCGCAACGCTCCAATTGGCAGGAAATTTGCACTAATTTTGTAAATATTTAAAAGAACAAAACGATGTACATACTATTATTTATAGGCTTCATGATCCTCAGCCTGATTGTGAGCCAGGTGTTAAAATCCAAATTTAAAAAATACTCTGCCATTCCGATCGGAAGCGGATATACCGGTAAAGATATAGCCGAAAAAATGCTTCGCGACAAAGGCATTTACGATGTGCAGGTAGTTTCGGTGCAGGGGCGGCTTACCGACCATTACAACCCCGAAACTAAGACTGTAAACCTCAGCCAGGATGTTTACAGCAAGTCAAGTATTTCGGCAGCTGCTGTTGCTGCACACGAGTGTGGTCATGCAGTTCAGCATGCCGAATCGTATGCTTTCCTGAAAATGCGCAGCGCCATGGTTCCGGCAGTGAGTTTTGCATCCAACTGGGTACAATGGGTATTGCTGGCCGGTATTTTATTTGTAAATACATTCCCACAGCTTTTACTGGCAGGTATAGTGCTGTTTGCAGCTACCACCCTGTTCAGTTTTGTTACCTTGCCTGTTGAAATTGATGCCAGCCGCCGTGCATTGCTCTGGCTTAACGACAGTGGCGTTACTACATACGAAACCCATCCAAAAGCACAGGATGCACTCAAGTGGGCTGCCTATACGTATGTTGTTGCCGCTTTAGCATCGCTGGCCACCCTGCTTTATTACATTATGATATTTACTGGAGGCCGCAGGAGCTAGGGTTATGAAATTTGTTCCCCTATAAAAATCATCGACAAGGAGAAGGGGCGACAAGGAGACAAGGAGAATGTTTTTGCAAAAGCCGAAAATCTTAATGATTTCCGGCTTTTTTTATTTTGTATCATTCTCCCAACGAAAATGGAATGAAGTGCAGGAGTTGTATAACAAAAAAACTCCGGGCAGAGCCGGAGTTCAATAGTTCTTTATTGAGTAAGGAACCTTATATTTGGATTCCCAATTTTTTCTTAACCAAAGGCATCACGTCATCACCACCATCGGAATAAAGGATGAGGTCTTCGACGGCATTCATAATATAAGAATAACTTCCTTCTTTAGCTACTTCACCAATAGCCTTCTTGGCTTTTTCAACGAAAGGTTTAACAAGTTCCGACTGTTTGGTCTGGATATCCTGCTGGGCAACCTGCTGAAAAGCTTCTATACGTCCCTGGAGATCGGTTATTTCTTTTTCTTTGGTTGCTTTGATGATACTCGACATACCCGTTGAGTTTTTCTGGTAATCAGTACCTTTCAGTTCAAGTTCCGATTGCATCGACTGTAATTGCCCCTGCAATTCCTGAACATATTTTTCCATTACAACTTTAACGGTATCCTGACCAGGCATTTGTTCCAATAATTTACCAAAGTCGATATGTCCGATTTTTGTGGCTTTCTGTGCATTGGTGGTTGCTGCAACTGCAATCAGTACTACAATTGCTAAAACTTTTAGGAGGTTTTTCATCATTTTAAGTATAGTGTTTAAGTGTTTGCAAAATTAAGGAGGCGCAAAGGTAAAAAAAAGCCGATACCATTTACACCCGGTAGTTATTTTTTCCCTTTGGTATCCTGCTGAGGCTTATAGGTATATCCAAGTTTATCAAGTACCTGCTCGCTTATATCATACTTGGGATTGGCATAGATAAGTGTGGCATTATTCGCTTTGTCAAAAACAACGGCATAGTTGTCGGCAGCCGCAATTTCTTCAATTGCATTGTAAACTCTTTCCTGGATTGGTTTCACGAGTTCCTGGCGTTTTTTA
>CAISRK010000430.1 GCA_903887815.1 uncultured Bacteroidales bacterium
CCATTAGCCCAAGATTACAGAAGCTTTATGCCTTTTTCCCATACATGGAACGGGAACTTAAAGGAGTTGGCGTTACCTCTCAGGGCATGTGGGAAGATTACATTAAGAAGCATCCCGATGGTTATCAAAGGTCTCAGTTCAGAGAGTATTACAAACTTTGGAGCAAGAAGGTAAATCCTGTGATGCACATGAATCACAAGGCTGGCGACAAGATGTTTGTTGATTATGCCGGAAAAAAGCTCTCAGTGGCTGATAAAGACACCGGAGAGATTACCGAAGTTGAATTTTTTGTTGCCATTTTAGGTGCAAGTCAATATACCTATGCCGAAGCAACACCGAGCCAAAAGAAGGAAGATTTTGTTTTATCTGTTGAAAATGCCATGCGTTTTTTCGAAGGTGTTCCTGCAGCCATTGTCCCCGACAATCTAAAGTCAGCGGTGATAAAAAGCAGCCGTTTTGAGCCCACCATTAACGAAACGCTGGCAGACATGGCAGAGCATTACGAAACCACGATCCTGCCGGCCAGAGCTTATAAACCACGGGACAAATCATTGGTTGAAGGTGCAGTTAAAATACTATACCGAAGGATTTATGCTACACTGAAGAACGAAACGTTTTTCTCCACCCTGGAACTGAACGATCGCATTGGTGACCTTTTGGATGCACACAACAACAGAAAGCTCACCGGACGTCCATACACACGTTTTGAGCTGTACAATGAAATCGAGAAGGATAAACTGTCGCCACTGCCCATCCAGCGCTTTGAGATCAGATATCAGGCACAGGCAACGGTCATGCAAAATGGTCATGTGCAGCTCAGTGCAGACAAACATTTTTACAGCGTACCGTACCAGTACATCCGTAAAAAGGTAAAGATCCTATATACCAGAACAACAGTCGAGGTTTATTACAAATACAACCGGCTGGCTACACATCCCCGCAACTACACACTTTACACTTACACCACCGTACCCGAACATTTAGCGAGTACCCATCAATTTGTAACCGATTGGACCGCACCACGATTTATCGATTGGGCAAACACAATTGACCCTGTTGTGGGTGAATATATCTTTAAAATTATTGAAAGCAGAAACCATCCTGAACAGGCATTTAAAAGTTGTATGGGGATACTTTCCTTTGAGAAAAAGGTCGGCAAACAAAGACTGATTAATGCAAGTAAACGTGCTCTTGACTTTGGAACCTACAGTTATAAAGCCATACAGAACATTCTGGAAAACAACCTGGATATGATTAACGATCAGACGTGCGAAGATCAGGAATTACCAGATCACAACAACATACGAGGAAATATTTATTACAAATAAACTTAAAATCAAGGTATTATGAATGAATCAACGTTAACGAAAATGAAACAGATGAAGCTCTCCGGAATGCATGGTGCATTTAAAACTGCTGTCGAAACCGGAAAAACTGATCATTACACCCTCGATCAGTTTGTGTCAATGATTATTGATGCTGAATGGGACGAACGCCATAACCGAAAAATAGAACGGCTGATTAGGAATGCTAAGTTCCATTACAAATCGAACATCGAAAGCATCATTTTTGATCAATCAAGGAACCTGGAACGAAACCTTATTTTACGATTGGCAGAGTGCGAATTTGTTGAAAAGAACGAGAATGTTTTAATCACAGGAAGCACCGGTGTGGGTAAAAGTTATTTGGCTACGGCACTGGGTTATCAGGCATGTATCCAAGGATATCGGGTAAATTACTTCAATACATCTAAACTGTTTTCCAAGTTAAAAATGGCAAAAGCAGATGGTTCATATTTGAAGGAACTTGCCAAAATTGAAAGACAGGATGTGATCCTACTCGATGATTTTGGACTCCAGGCACTCGACAGTCAGAACAGGATAACACTATTGGAAATCATCGAAGACCGGCATAATAAAGGATCCATTATTGTTACTTCACAAATACCTGTTCAGGGATGGTATGATATTATCGGAGAAAAAACCATTGCTGATGCAGTACTGGATCGGTTAATACATCAGGCTCACCGAATAGAATTACATGGTGAATCAATGAGAAAGAAAAAAAGTATCAACAAAGAATAATTTATGCAATTTTGAGTATGAATTACGGCATGAAAAAAAGTAGTTTTTAGATGGTGTTTTTAGGTGGTCAATTTAAATCGGAAATGGGTGGTCAATTTGAATCGGCAACGCATGGTCAATTTAAATCGGCACAGGGTGGTCGGTTTGACCGAATATTACAGTAAACAATTGAATGTTATTTGTCTTTTTCGGATATAGTTGATAATTCTTCA
>CAISRK010000431.1 GCA_903887815.1 uncultured Bacteroidales bacterium
GATCAACTTTCTCCCGTTCTTCCGCATTTAAATAATCATACAAACAGGTTCCAATCATTTTATTTTCTTCTGTTTCAAATATGCGTTCGGCAGCAGGATTCACAAATTCAAATACTTCATTTTGATTAATAAAACCGATTCCCTCGGCTTGTGATTGAATAATAGATTTAAATTTGCTTTCACTATCTTCGGCCTTCTCTTTAGCTTCTATTAATTCAGTTTCAGCCTGCTTACGATCGGTAATATCACGCATAACAAACAGGATATTAGCCGGGATTCCATTGGCATCGATCAAAACAGTAGAATTTACATCAACATGGAACCTGCTGTTATCCCTTTTAACTGCAAGGTATTCGGTAATTTTGTAATCACCTCCTGATCCGATCAGCTTTTGGAAATTATCGGCAAGAAGCGCATGATTTGCAGGATCGATAAAATTAGAAATACTTTGCCCAATGTATTCATCTTTCTGGTCGACTGTATATCCGTATATTCCGACCAGTTTATCCGACATGTACTGAAGTTTCCCATCAAAAGTTACCATACCGATTCCATCAGGTGAAGCCGAAACAATGGCTTCCCATTTTTTACTGCTTTCCAGTAAGGCTTCTTCTGCTTCTTTTCTTTTGGTAATGTCGGTAGCTATACCCAGGAAACCTGTAATTTCATCATTGTTATCACGGATGGCATTTACGACAAGGCTAACCTGTATTTTATTGCCATTTTTATGAATATAAGTCCAGGGGCGCTCTTCATAACCCTGCATCTGGGCTTTAGCAACGAAAACTTCAAATCCTTGAATAGGTTTCCCAAGTTCTTTCGATAGTTCGGCACTCCGCCTGACAACTTCGCTTTCGAGGTGAAAGCATACCGGAGTTTCCTTCCCGATCAATTCAGAGGCCGAATACCCCAGCATCAATTCTGCACCCCTGCTGAATACTTTTATGATTCCTTTTGTATCAGTGGAGATTATTGATGTATGTATGGCTGCATTTAAAATATCAGTCAGTGATTTTAAGGCAAGCTGATGAGCATCTTCGGCCCTTTTGCGTTCGGTAATGTCGTGCGAAACGCCTACCAGGCCAGTAACTTTCCCCTGTATATCATACAAAGGCACTTTCGAAACAAGAAGGGAATGATCCCTGCCCTCCTTATCGGTAAGTGTTCCTTCCATATTCAGCAAAGATTTCCCTGAAAGGATCACCGACAAATCTTCTTCGGCAGAACTCAAGGCAAGCTCATTCTGGAATAAATCAAAATCTGTTTTACCAATTATTTCAGCCTCTGAATTTTTGCCGGAAAGCTGAACTTCCATCGGATTGGCTATTACTTTCCGGCCTTCGGTATCTTTTACATAAACAGCATTCGGGATCAGATCTATAATAGTCCTGAAAAGTGTACGTTCGTTCTGAAGTGTTGCTTCGGCCAGTTTACGTTCGGTAATATCTTCTTTGATTGCAAGGAAATTAATAATTTCTCCATCCTGGTTTTTAACAGCTGATACTGAGGCTAACTCCCAATATAAATCTCCGTTTTTCTTTTTATTATGAAATTCGCCTTTCCATTCCTTTCCTGCAAGAATGGTATCCCAAAGTTCCCTGGCTGATTCTGACGAGGAGGTATCCGACTTTAAAATCCTGGGATTCCTGCCTATTGCCTCTTCCTTTGTATAGCCGGTTATATCGCAGAACTTTTTATTTACATATTCAATATTGCCATTGATATCGGTTATTACTATCGAAGCGGGGTTTTGTTCTACTGCAAGCGATAATTTAAGAATCTCCTTTTCTGCATGTTTGCGTTCTTCGATCAACTTAATTAGCGAATCGAACATTGTACTGCTTTCCGAAGCTGTTGGTGCCTTTTCGGTAAACCCGGGTTGGGAAGCAGGTTTAATAGCAAAAATGGCTTCTTTTATTTTATTAATAGTTTCCTTTTGTACCTCGGCATCCTGTTTCTGTTTCTGATAGGCATTACGGAGCTCCTGTGAACTGATTTCAATTGAATTCTGGAGTAAGAGAGCTTCACTTCCAAAATTTTCATACGTATTGTTGATATCGTCGATTATTCCTTTAAGCTCACCAGGTAAATTATCCAGTGAACCAAAGTGTCTTTTAATCTGGCGTGCAAGTATTTTATTCATTTATCCGCCTGTGATTTGCTTTGTTTATAATTCCTTAAACAAGGTTATGGTCATGGTTTGATTGTGAAGTTCACAATGCTCATCGAAAGGTTTGAGCGGGCAAATTTCGCCGTACGAATAAAATCCTGTTACAGTGGGTTTTTCACCTATAACTTCGCGGATGATCTCGAGTTCTTCTTCCACTCGTTGTTTTAAAACCAGTTTCCGGCCAACACAACTGATCAATATTGCAAGGTCTGCTTCGGAATAGCGCAGACTGATTTTTGACATTTCGGCTGCATCATTGGCCCCGTCAATCAGTTTGTCAGCGTTCGCTTTCATAAGGCGGACATATTCACCCTGTGGAATATCGCCTGCGAAGACCATACTTCCATCCGATTCATTTATTGAAAGCACTGTCCTGACAATAGCTATATCTGAATCCGGCAAGCGGAGACTCAGCGGAAACAGGAGTGCTGAAGCTGGCAAATTAGCTGCATGATCACCAAGGTATCGCTTATACAGTTCAAGAGCCGGTTGGCCATCAAGTTCGTAAAGTATGTTTCCTTTCGATAGTGTAACTTCACGGTCGACACCGAATGAGTCCCAACCTCCCATCGATCCATAGCCGACCTTCAGATGATCCCCATAAAAACCGATTCCGAGTACCAGGTTTTTCACACCTGCATTGTTGTGAACCAGAACTGTTTCGGAAAACGAGTCCTGGTCACCAGCCAATCCGCCTGTAACCGCTATTCGGTTCCTGAGTTGGGCATTGATTCCTTTGGTAAGCTCCGAACCGTTAATATTCAATCCTTCCGAAAATATCATAATGTGAACCAGGTTCTCTTTATCGAGGCTTGCCGCCAGTTTTTCGCCGACGCTGAAGCTATCCTCCATCGAATGGATATACTGGCTTGCAATTTCGAAGGATGTTTTCTCGAACCAGATAGCAGTTGCTACAATATTCTGGTTAAAAACTTCTTCCTGGTAAATTTCACCGGAGGTTGAACAGCCAACTATTTGTGCCGATGGGTACGCTTTTCTAACGGAATCAATATGTTGCTGGATTTTCAACAGGTTTTTATTGCCAAATAAAAACACCAGTTGAGCTGTTTCCCCCAGGTGGCTTTCTGATTTCAATTCCCAGCCATTAGCCTCGGAATAAATGCTTTGTTCGGTTTTCATCAGTTAATTTTTTATGATTGTCAGCCGGCTTAATCAGATTATTTTACAAATAACCATGTGGTATATAAGGACTTATTCTTCAGGTTTGTCACTTATAGCGTATCAAAGATAATGAAAGCATTATTTCTTCCACAATTTACTTTGTAAATTCACAGAGGCTTAATAGTCAATCAATCTGAAGTTTTAGGGATTGCTATTAAAA
>CAISRK010000432.1 GCA_903887815.1 uncultured Bacteroidales bacterium
GTCATCTTCATATTGAATTTTCTTATGAAGATCAAAATAATACTGAGTATAAAATTAATCCATTAAATAACACACATGATTGGCAATTAGAACTACCAAATAATCATCCAGATACCTATGATCCTCAAATTAACAATATTTTTATTGTGCCTTCAAATAATGAACCAAATAATCTTGCATCAGGTTTTAGAGTTCTAAGTCCGACAGGATCAATCACAATGCATGGAAATACATCAGCAAGAATCCACTTGCAAAATTGGGATCAAAATAGCACAATACCAATTTATAATTCTAGTACTGATGAATTAATGGTTTTTGGGAATATTTCATTCATTGCTAATGCAAGAGATAAGGGGATTAATTCGGTTCCTGGACCAGGTACTTCTTCAGACATGGGCTTGACTATAAGAAATATCAGTTATTTTATTGATTACAATATATATCCTCCACCTGATTGGGGTTATTTACCAAAGTATATTTTGGACTTCAATGAAAATAGACATGCAGATCGAAATTTAATAGATAGAGTTTTTAATACAAATGATGTAAATATCTCCCCTTTGACATTATTATTTGGCAACGATGATTATATAAAACTATACAGTAATAATACAACCTATATATGGCCTCAAAGACCAATTGGCGGAATTCAAAGCAATGGGAAATGGTGTTCTAAAGCTGATAAAACCACAAATCATGTGTTTAATAATACACCACAAACACCTCAAATAGCTTCTGTAAATAGTAATGCTAAATATAAAGATGGATATCATACAATTAATTTCTTTGCGAGTGATGCTGCAAATCATCAAGTTCAAAAAGATATCAAGGTACTCCTCGACAACTTCCGCCCCTATATCTCCCGGGTAAGGATTTTTGAAGGCCCAAATTGGATAAAAAAATATGATCGTGGCTGGCAATGGGCAAACAACAGCTTACAACTAGAGCCATTACCTTCTTCAACCAGCGTAGGACAAGTTAATACTATCAAGGTGGAGGTAACCAGTTCCGAACCGATGAGATGGGTAAGGATAATAATGGGTAATCTTCCTGCCCAGATGATCCTGTGTAGTTCTGATCTTAATAAAACCCAATGGGAATTTCCTGTGAATGTTTCAGGGCTAACGCAAGGACAATATACCATTAACATTGAAGGAGAAGACCTGGCAGGGAACCTGATTCAGGATAACCCCGCTTCAATCCCCATCCGCACTGGCAACAATACCTGGTCGCCGGCTCCTTCAACAAATCACATAGATACTTTCCACCGGTTTATTTATGGCTCCAATGGGGTTGATTTTACAGCAGAACAAATGGCAACTTCCAACACAGTTGTTCAGTTCAAAGATAAATCAGAATATCCAGGTGCTTATTGGTGGGATTTTGGCGATAATAGCTTTTCTTATCAAAAAGATCCGCTAAAAAATTACCTTTTAAAAGGCCAATACTCAGTCATTCATAAAGTTAACCAGAACTCAATTTCAAAAATCGTATCAGTCAACAATCTGACTGCTCCTATAATAAATAATATTTTTCAGGCTATACATTTTGGCAACGGAAAAAAAAGCAGCAATGCCCTGGTTACAGCCGATTTTTTCAGTGACTGCGAAGGTATAATCGGAACATATACCTGGAAACTTGATGGCCAGTATATGAACAGCGAGGCTAATCCTGAAGGTATAACATTAGTTCTTGGAGACTGCTACACTGTTGAGCTGACAGTGACCAATTGGGCAGGCACCGCTACCAGGTCCGAATATTTTTGCGTTGATCCGACACGATACCCTTATGCCAATATCGTGGATTGGGAATTGACTTATTTTATTCGCGATTTTGATATTAATACCGCGAATTTCAATGTTAATGAACCTATTGAGTTTATAATCAATTACGGGGACGGAATAACAGAATCATACATGGAAAACTACAGGAATTACCATACTTTCAACCATCAGTATTACGAATTGGGTGAGTACATGGTAAGTGTTGTAATTAAACAAGACCCCCATACCGAAGTCCATACTGCAAAGCGTATCCGTGTTCAGCCTTATGACCTGGAAGTTAATCTTTCGTGTACAGCAGATCATAATCCACCTGTGCCAAAGGAAGCTGTGACCTGTCACGCAACCGTAAGTGGAGCAGGCTCAAATTCCAGCTTATATGGCAGTTGGGGAGTGTACCGGGTAGGCGATCCGAATTCGTACCACGCCACTGCCTTTTCGAACAAGCAACAGATTCCGGATTTCGTTTTTACCCCTGAAAAAGCCGGACAATATAAAGTAATGCTGGATATTGGTGTCAGCGGGTTTGCAACTGCCGGTCATGCGAATATGAAAATTGATGTAGAAAATGCCCCCAAATATGTTGAGGCAAATATATCATCCGGTTCGTATTTATTAAGCTTAAACAGTGAGTATACTTTATATGGCTCAGTATGCCCCTCAGGTGATCCGGGAGTGCCTGAACAGGACTGGAATCCAACGAATTTAAGGTGGACTTTATATAAACCTGATAAAATCAGTTTCACAATCAGTAAGTCGTTTCCCTATGACCAATATATGTTTACTCAACCTTTCACGCATCTCTTCGATCAAAAAGGGAAGTACACACTGCTATTGGAAACATGGAACAAAAATCATTTATACTCTGACAGCGATCTTGATACGTCAAACAACAGCAGGCTAAGTTATTATAATTACAAGGTAAAAGAAATTGAAGTCAGGGAGAACATTCCTTCTCTTAAAATTGTCGATCCTGATAATGGAGAGATTGATCTGTTTGCTGACGAAAAAGATATTGAGATATTAATCAGCAATCCAAGTTCCGAATGTATTGCATGGACAGTTGAAGTGAATCCGGGTTGCGCCGATAACTCCTGGTTTCAGATCATTAATCAATCCGGCGACAATCTGTGTAATGGAAATACTCAAAGCATTAATATACATATTAATGCAAATACGACAGAATTAACCCGGTTTGGATGTATCAGGATAAATGGCACCTTTAAAGACAATAATGTACAAGGAAGCCCGGCCAATATCCAGCTATACCAATATGGCAAATCAGGGGCTTTTGAGCAACTGGTAATGGGCGAATACCCTGATCAGAATTTTGGATATTCGTTGGGAATTGATGGAGAAACATCGGTGATCGGGTCACCAAATACTGCTTGGGGAATAGGACAGTCCTATATCTACAGGAAAGATGATGTCGGCGAATGGGTTAAGATCAGCACATTAAAAAGCTCAGATGATAATCCTGGTTTCGGAAATTATGCCGACATCTCAGGCGATTATGCCTGCGTTTTGGGGAACAACAAAGTCTATTTTTTCAAAAGAGGAGTTCCCGACTGGGAGGGCGTGGTTCTCGAATCAAAAAGCTATACCGTGCAGGATCCAAAATCAATCGCTCTCTGGGGCGATTATGCTGTGGTGGGTTCACCTTCCTACAATTCGGGACGAGGAAAGATTTCTGTTTTTTACCGTAACCAGGGCGGATTGGATAACTGGGGCATCATGAAAGAGATTTATGGTGATAATTACCATGATTTCTTTGGAAATTCGGTTGATATTTATAATGACCTTGTAGTAGTTGGTGCGCCACAACAAGGTACTCAAAGCGGCTATATCAGGATAATTAACCGGAATTACACCTCGGCAAATGACTGGGGCACTGAACAAACTATTTATGGCGAATTACCCGGACAGTATTACTCTGGAAATGACATGAAATTCGGACAATCAGTTGCATTATTTGAAGACGTTATTTCTGTTCCATATTATTCAATTTACAATTCTTTCCAAGGGGCACAGCCACAAATGCTTTTCCCTTTGTATCGAAAGGTTGGCAACTCATGGTCTAAAATTGATCTTACGCCTGATTACCTGATACCCTATAACCCGGGAAACGGGGTCAATTCATCTGCAATTTATAAAGTAATTGATTCTGACACAGAGATAGAGCCTGAATACCGTTATGTAGCGTATGCCGGTTTTCCCAATATTCTTAACGGAGATATTGCGGAACAAAGATTCCGAAAAGACAATTACAACAATACAAACTACCTGGCCTCGTGGATTGCCTGGAACTACGGACAATACAAGAACGATTATACTTTATTTGGGAATTCTGTTAGCTATTCCTATAACTCAATGTCATACGGGATTCCGGGAATGAAGGATGATAATAATAATGTTGTGGGAGCTGTAGATTTTCACAGAAAAGCAAATAAAAGAAATCTTTGTGAGGCTCAAATCGATCTTGACCTGACCAATTTCACCAAACCATCCGGTCAATACACTGATGTTATAGCTCAAAACCTACTATTAGGAGGTAGTTCATATCCGGCAAATATCGAAAATGGGGCAACAATCCTGTACAAAGCAAAAGAAATTCTATTACTAGATGGATTCCTTGCTGATCATGGCAGCGTTTTCAGTGCTGTGGCTGAGGACTGTTCAGGTAATTCCGATGCTCCTCACCATTTGGGTTTTCCAAAGATTAACATGGAAGAATGGCCGTTATCAGACGAAACAAGGAAATATCTGATCAACTTATATAAAAATGCTTTTCCTGATCTTCCATGGCAGACATTTGACATGTCGAAAGAAGCGGATTTCTCGAAAGCCGGTGAATATAAAACTTCTCAAGATTCCGATAAAAAGAGCCTCAACTATACTGGTGATAATGATAAATCTCAGCGCCTGAAAACTCCCGAATTCCCGGTTCTGTTGCTGAATAATGCTCAGATAAAACTTAAAATCGGGAACCGTTTTAGTGGCATTTAAACTACTTATTTCAGAATGATTTTTCAGATGGTCTTAACCTTTGTAGAAATGAAACCGAATAAAAGATATTTTCCCCTTATAGTGGGTTTGCTGCTGGCTACAAACTTTGTCTTTGCCCAAAGCGAGGAGTGGGAGTGGATTAAAACCTATGGCGGCAAAAATGCCGATGACATTTACTGCGCTTGCCTGGATAATTCAGGGAACATTTATACTGCCGGATATTTCCAGGGAACGATAGATATAGAAGGGGAAACGCGTTCTTCGCAGGGAGATACAGATGCATTGATATTGAAATTCGACAAAAACGGAAAACTTTGCTGGGCAAGGCAAGCAGGAGGAGATTATGCCGAAAACATGATTATAACCGAATATGCAAAGAAAATCAAACTAGATAATCAGGGCAATGTTATTGTTGCCGGAATTTTTGCCTGGGATGCAACCGTTGATAACACAATTCTGAAAGGAGCCGGCAACAATGATATATTTATTTTAAAATACACTCCTGAAGGTAAATTAATATGGGCTAAGAATTTTGGCAGCTTCGGTCATGATTACCTCTTCGATATGGATATAGATGGTACCGGCAATATTTATTTGAGCGGGATAATAAATGGCGTCCTGGTTATAAACAGCGAAAAAACAGAGAATTTGGAAGATTTTCCGGGTTCAGCTACATTCTTAGCCAAATTCACAACCGATGGTAATTTATCATGGCTTAGGAGGGACAAAGGAGCTGCCGAAAATACTATTATTGTGATCGACAAGAACGGATTAATATATTATGGAATAAATTTCAGACAGCGAATTTCAATCGGCGATAAACTGATTGAATCATCAGGAATGGGGGATTTTTTGATCCAGGAATTAAATCCCAAAGGTGAAACTATATGGCAAAAAAAATACAGCAGTAAATTCAATGATGTATTAAGCTCTTTAAGTCTGGCATCCGATAATTCTTTACTTGTAAGCGGTAAATATGCAAATATCCCGGAATTCAAACTACAATCGGCTTCAGATACTATCAACGACCAGAGAACATTTTTCAGCAGCATTCAACGCGATGGATCATTATCATGGTCAGTCAACAATTCAGGGCCATCATTCCAAAGAGGAACAATGTTAGTTGGCTCCAATGATAATACATATTTTTCGACGGATGTTTTTCAATCAGACATAAATATTGAAGAAAATTCGCTTACACCTAAAGAGGGTTGGTTTAATTCATACATGGCAATCCATAACATTAGCGGGAAAGTCAGAAGGATCGAATTTCAGTTGACAGGTATTATCAGTTCACTTATACCTGCTCAGGATAATTCGATTGTAATAGCCGGTTCATGTGCTAACAATGCTGGAATTTTTCAGCATTTTAATCCTTCAGGCGGATTCACTGATTTCTTTATAGGAAAAAAGAAATTGAATCCGGCAGATGACTTTATTGTTAACCAAAATACCCAGGAGGCCCTAAATGATCTTTCACTTTACCCCAATCCTTCGCTAAACGGATATAGTACTCTTGATTCCAAAAGCATTAAGAATGTTGACAGAATAAATATTACAGACCAGGAAGGTAAATTAATCCAGTATATTGATAATTGTAGTCTCCCCTATAGACTGGAATTGTTTTATCTGACCAGGGGAACCTACTTTATTTCCGTTATTACCGGAGGTAAAATCACCACCAGGCAACTTGTACTCAATTAAAAGTAAAATCTTTTTCACACATAACAACCAGGATAATATGTAATACGCTACAAAATTCTATAATGGTAAAATCCGTTTTGAGAATAGCAAAGCTCCCGCATCAATAATATCCAATTATTTTGTTTAAACTCCGTTTGCGCGCATCTTACCTTCTGATGCGTGCGGGAATAATTTTAATTCGTTTGCACATCTTACATTCTGATGCATACAGGTACAAAAAACGGCAATTCATTGCAAACAGAGCGGGGTGGCTGGCTACTGGTTGCTGGTGGCTGGTGGCTGGTGGCTGGAAGTTGGAGGATGGAGGATTGAGGATGGAAGTTAGAGAATGGAACTCCTGAACCCATGAACTCTTTGAACTCCTGAACTTTTGAACCACTGTAACTCTGAAACTCTGAAACTCTTTAACCACTGAGGCAAGGAGAGCACTAAGGGACACGGAGGAATTGTATTTGGGAATGTGTTAACGTGATAATGTGTTGAATATGGGTCGTCATGAATTTTGGACCTTGAAATTTGGACGTCCTCTCGACACCCCCCTCTCCTTTAGGAGAGGGGCCGGGGGTGAGGTCAAAAGGGGCCGGGGATGATGTGAAACCAGGTTAAAAAACAAATTAAACCACGTACGCTCAAACCCTGATGCTTCGACTCCGCTCAGCATGACCCAACCTGAAACCCTGTAACTCTGAAACTCTGAAACTCTTTAACCACTGAGGCACGGAGAGCACTAAGGGACACGGAGGAATTGTATTTGGGAATGTGTTAATGTGATAATGTGTTGAATATGGGTCGTCATGAATTTTGGACTTTGAATTTTGGACGTCCTTTTTACACTCCCCTCTCCTGAAGGAGAGGGGCCGGGGGTGAGGTCAAAAGCGGCCGGGGGTGAGTTTTTCCCAGGAAATATTAAATGTCGATTAGCAATCAGCGTAGTTAAAAGTGATAAGTCTCCTGAATTAAAATCACTTTATTATTTATAATTCAGCATTTGAAATTTAAATTCCAGATGGTATTTTAGACTATGAATTTTGAAATTTGAAATTTGGACGTCCTTTCTGCACCCCCCTCTCCTTCAGGAGAGGGGCCGGGGGTGAGGTCAAAAGGGGCCGGGGGTGAGGTCAAGGCGAAAGATGAAATAGTACTTTTATTGCCTCCCGAATCTGAATATCTTTACAGCCATGATTGATGTCAATTATCGCACTGTATCTACCAACAAATCAGAACCGGCCTTATGAATACGATTGAAGCTATGATTATCAAATTGCATTTCGGCAATGTGCCGGCATTAACGGAATTGTATGGTACCGATGCCGAAATTCAAACTTACCAGCAGAAACGATATACCGGTCTGATGACTGAGTTCCGGTCGCGGTACGCAGCTACCGAAGCCGCATTGTTCAGCTCACCGGGGCGGACCGAGATAGGCGGTAATCATACCGATCATAATCATGGCCGCGTGCTTGCAGGAGCTGTCAACCTCGATACGCTTGCAGTGGCTTCACCCAATAACTCGGATGTTGTTAGGATTGCGTCGAACGGATACCCGGCATTCGAGCTTGACCTTAGCCATCTGCAGCCTGATAAGGATGAAGTCTTTACCTCTGCATCGCTGATCCGGGGTATCTGCGCCCGCCTGAAGGAACTGGGTTACAGGACCGGTGGTTTCGATGCATGCATCGACGGGGCCGTGCCGAAAGGATCAGGGCTTAGTTCGTCGGCATCGTTCGAAGTGCTGATAGGGGCTATTTTCAGCCATTTTTTTAACGAGGGTACGCTTGATCCCCTGCTGAATGCAATGACGGGACAGTATGCCGAGAACCATTTTTTCGGGAAACCCTGCGGGCTTATGGACCAGACAGCCTGTGCAGTGGGAGGACTTGTGACAATCGATTTTAAAGACCCGGCGAAACCCATTGTTAAAAAGGTAAATTTCGATTTTATTTCCAGCGGCTATTCCCTTATTATTACCGATACTGGCGGAAACCATGCCGACCTGAACGAGGAATATGCTTCCATACCTGCCGAGATGAAAGCTGTTGCTGCACAACTCGGGGCTAAAGTGCTGCGTGATGTCCGTATGGTTGATGTTATCTCCACTATTCCTGCCCTGCGTGAAAAAACCGGCGACCGCGCCATACTGCGTGCCATCCATTTCCAGGGCGAAAACCAGCGCGTGGTGGAACAGGTCGAAGCCCTCGAACAGAAAGATTTCAGTTCATTCCTGGCCATGGTTATTGCATCGGGGCAAAGCTCGTATATGTATAACCAGAATATCTATCCTGTTAACAACGTAATGGAACAGGGTGTATCGCTGGCACTTGCACTAAGCGACCTGGTGCTAAAAGGCCGCGGCGCATGGAGGGTTCACGGAGGCGGATTTGCCGGAACCATACAGGCTTTTGTCCCGAAAGACCTGGAAGATATCTATATTACAACACTGGAGCATGTTTTTGGCGCAGGAGCATGCCATAAACTTTTTATACGGCCCCAGGGAGCGATCAGGGTGGATTTGTAAATTCTTTCACTGGTTACTGGTGGCTGGTTGCTGGCGGCTAATTTCTGGCGGCTGGGGACTGGAAGTTAGATGATGGAAGATGGAGGATAGAGGATATAACCTTTGAACTCTTGAACCTTTGAAACGTGAAACGCTGAAACCTTGAAACGCTGAAACACTGATGCTTCGACTCCGCTTAGCATGACCCAATCTGAACCCCTGAAACTTCTTAACCACGGAGGCACGGATTACACTGAGAAGTAATTCGAAATTTAAAGTTCAATCCGCCGGCTGGCAGACAAAGTTCAAAATTCAAGAACATTAACACATTATCGCATCAACCCATCAACCTATCAACCCATTCTTAATTATCAATTAAATCTCCTCCAAAGAAACTTATTTTATAACAACATAATTTCCATATTTTTGAAAAAAATCTCTTTCAATGAGCAACAACGATAACAACAGCCGCCGTAAGTTTCTGAAACTGGCAGCTGCAGGTTCAGCCGCACTGGGTATGGTTCCGATTAGCAATGTATTCGGATCGGCAAACAGTGAAGAGGAAATTCCATTTAAAAAGGTTGCTTCCCGAAAGGGGAAATCAGTCATGGGATTGAGATGTGAACCGCTAAAAACCGTAAGGATTGGATTAATCGGTCTGGGCATGCGGGGCTCCTCGGGAGTCAGCAGGCTGCTTCAGGTGGAGGGAACGGAACTTGTTGCAATAGCTGATGTTGTTGAAAAAGCAGTTAAAAATGCCAACAAGTTAATCACTGATGCAGGGAGGAAACCAGCCATTGAATACACGGGTGAAGAAGACTGGAAGAAAATCTGCGAACGCGATGATATCGACCTTATATACCAGTGCACTCCATGGCTGCTGCACACTCCGGTTGCTGTATATGCAATGAAACATGGCAAACATGCCGCCATCGAAGTACCTGCCGCCCTGAGCCTTGATCAGTGCTGGAACCTGGTGGATACGGCCGAGGAAACACAACGGCATTGTATGATGCTCGAAAACTGTTGTTACGACTTCTTCGAACTCAATACCCTGAATATGGCCCGAAACGGCGTTTTCGGCGAAATAATGCATGCCGAAGGGGCTTATATACACGATCTGCGCTGGCTCAAATTTATGCAGGAAGGAGGCTACCATAATATGTGGCGCCTCGAATACAGCAAGATTCATACGGGCAACCCCTACCCTACCCACGGCCTCGGTCCGTTGGCACAAATTATGGGAATTAACCGCGGCGACAGGTTCGATTACCTCACTTCCGTATCAACCAGCCAGGTTGGCATGACAGCCTATGCCGCTGACAAATTCGGTGCGACCTCTGCTTTCGCTACACAAGCCTATAAACTGGGAGATATGAACACCACAGTTGTGCGCACTGTAAATGGCAAAACAATTATGATCCAGCATAATACAACCAGCCCAAGGCCCTACAGCCGCATCCATCTTATAAGCGGAACCAAAGGTATGGCTGCGAAATATCCTGTCGAACAGATCGCTCTTGAACCAAAAGCGCACGAGTTTTTTAAAAAAGAGGATTACGACGCCCTGGTAAAAAAATATGAGCATCCGCTTGCTACACTGATTGGTGAAAAAGCGAAAAAGGTCGGAGGGCATGGCGGTATGGATTTCATTATGGATTATCGACTCATGTATTGCCTGCGCAACGGGTTGCCTCTCGACCAGGATGTTTACGACGCAGCCACATGGTGCAGTATAGTGCCTTTAAGCGAAAAGAGCGTGCTTGCACGCGGCAATTCGATGGATGTCCCTGATTTTACACGCGGTGCATGGAAAGAGGCAAAGCCCTGGCCGGTGGTTACAATAGAATAATTTCTCCCTTAATGAAATGAGGGGCGATTGGGCGACATAGCGAGGGGCGATGGGGGCGCTTAATTTGAAAATGCGGAAATTCAAAAATGTGACCAGAGATTAATTTGATGATTTGACCTGATAAAAAATTCCATCTGCAAAAGAAATCCTTTCAGCACATCGGTCGATATCAGACTGATCATCGGAATAATGCAGAACTGAATCAGCTACCACAAGGTACTGTGCTACATCTTTTCCGGTACCAAATGCCGGCATGCGCATCATCATCAGGAAAAGTCCGGGTTTAACAAACCTACGAAGGCTCCTGCTTTCGCACACAATAGGCTGCCCAGGATTATAACGCGACAGGAACCGGGCAACAGCCATTTCAATAAATTCTTCCCCGGCCCGTATATAAAAAACCGGGGCTGCACCCGCACGTAACATACTACAGGTATCCTTTTCAGAAAGCCTGTCCGTTTCTTCCGTAATACTGTAGCCTGAAAAATCCTCCGCTATATGGTTCCCGTGCATGCCCGATTCTCCGGGTCGTACACTGCTAACTTTAAGTCCGATAACGGCTGCATTTACTGATAGTTTACTTATGATACTGCAGGCCAGGGTTGTTTTCCCGGCATGGCGTGAGTTGCCTCCTATCATAACCATATTCGGGATAACAATCATTTACGTATGTATCGGGAATCAGCTATTAAGACTTTCGAGCAGGCCGGCAAATTCTTTCTGCATGATTTTATCCATTCGTTTGTGGAAAGTATCGAAAGCTTTAACCAGGCGGCGGCCTTCGGGCGAGAGACGGGTGCTTCCTCCTTCGTTTCCGCCACGGACGGTTTCGAGGAGTTGGAAGCCGAGCATCTTTTCAATTTTCCTCAAATCGTTCCAGGTGCGGCGATAGGTTATCCCCATTTGTTCGCAGGCGCCAACCAGTGAACCACATTCATCAATCTGTTTCAGAATTTTCCATTTCCCGTCGCCTAATATTCCATCACCCTGAGGCGACGAAAACCAGATTTTGTATTCCGGTTTCAGGTTTTCAAATTTATTCATAGGAGATCCTTTTCTACAAATTTAACCCGATTGATTTGAATATTATTTTTAAACGCCATTCAAGAGTAAAAAAATAACACAGTCCTTCCGATTTAGCCGACTAACGACAAAGAAATCAGGCATTCAGCTGGGTCCAGATCATATCCTTGAGCTGTTTTAACCCTATATTGGTATGCGACGAAATAAAAACCGTCGGAATCCGCGGCAATTCTTTTTTCAGCATAAGCATCATTTCCTCATCAAGCATATCGCATTTCGAAATAGCCAGCAAACGGCCTTTGTTCAGCAACTCAGGGTTGAACTGTTTTAACTCGTTGAGAAGAATTTTATATTCCTTTTTAATATCCTTGCTGTCGGCAGGAATCATAAACAAGAGTACTGAATTCCTTTCGATATGGCGCAAAAACCTCACTCCAAGACCTTTGCCTTCGTGGGCACCTTCGATAATACCGGGAATATCAGCCATTACAAACGATTTGTCATCGTAATAGGCAACTATACCCAGGTTTGGCCGAAGTGTGGTAAACGGGTAGTCAGCAATTTCGGGTTTTGCAGCCGAAAGCACCGATAGCAGGGTTGATTTACCGGCATTTGGGAAACCGACCAATCCTACATCGGCAAGTATTTTCAATTCGAAAATTTTCCAGCATTCGATGAAAGGTTCACCGGGTTGTGCAAATCGGGGTGCCTGGTTGGTTGACGTTTTGAAATGATCATTTCCTAACCCTCCGCGGCCTCCCGGTACTATAATATGTTCCTCGTTGTGTGCTGTAACTTCGCATTCAATTTCACCGGTTTCGGGATCGCGCACAACCGTTCCAAGAGGAACTTCAATGATACGGTCGACACCGCATGCACCTGTCATAAGCGATTTCGAACCACTCTCGCCGTCACCTGCAATAATATGTTTGGTATACCTCAGGTGGAGCATGGTCCAGAGTTGCTGGTTTCCCTTAATGATGATATGCCCGCCGCGTCCGCCGTCGCCTCCGTCGGGTCCGCCACGCGGGTTGCCTTTGCTCCTGTGGTAATGATGCGAACCGGGACCACCCTGGCCTGAGCGTAAATAAATTTTAACGTAATCCACAAAACTGGAAGAGGCCATGTATACTATTTTAAAGTGAAAAGTAAAACCGAACCATAAGTATTGAATCAGCCTGAAAAGCGTGAATCAAATATACGGCAGCAGTTTTGTTATTACAAATAATTATCTGACTACGAAGTGACTATAGCTTCAGATCTATCTTGATTTTTTCATTGCCGAACCCACGGTTTCCGAAAGCAGGGCAAAAATATCTTCGTTTGTACCTACAGCATTAACAACTACATGCTTGTTTTGTTTTTTGTACAATTCCATAACAGGGGCTGTTTTGGTATCGTACTCCTCCAATCGGTGAATAATGAGCTCGGTTGAAACGTCGTAGGTACGTGCCTTTTCCGAACGGCCGCGTTTATCGAGGCGCTTGATAAGTTCAATTGTGGGAGCGGTAAGTTCAACCACATACGATACGCCCATGTTCATGCGGCGCAGCAAACCATCAAGTATATACGACTGCAGGATTGTACGCGGAAAACCTTTAAAAATAAACCCGTTCACATGGTTGTGAACCTTCATTTCCCTTTCAATCAGGCGGATAACAATTTCGTCCGAAACCAGGTCTCCCTTGTCGAGAGTTTCCTTAACGCGCAAACCAAGTTCGGTTTCGGCTTTAATTTCTTTACGCAACAGCGACCCTGTGGAGATATAGTAAAGGTTAAATTTCTTGGCGAGCATATTGCCCTGGGTTCCTTTTCCGGCTCCCGGAGGGCCTGAGAGTACAAGGTTGAACCATTCTTTTTGCAATGTAAGTTCAATGGCTTTGCTTAGAGCCTCAAAAATATCAGGGATAGGTCCAACACCCTTTATAGGTACATAAAGATTACGTTCCTGGTAATAACCGATTACTGGCGAGGTTTTATTTTTATACTCGTTCAGCCTGTGTTTAATAACTTCCTCGGTATCGTCGGCACGGCCTGAGGATTTACCACGTTCGATAAGCCTGCGTGTAAGTTCGTCGTCGGGGACTTCGAGGCTGAGCATACACGATAGGCCGGTATTGAGTTTCAGAAGGAGCCCGTCGAGTATATACGACTGAACCAGGGTCCGCGGGAACCCGTCGAAAAGGATTCCATTTTTATCGGAACTGGTTATGATCTTTTTTTCGATCAGATCCACCATAATTTCGTCCGAAACAAGACTACCCTTGCTTATAAGATCCTTTACCTTGAGGCCAAGTTCGGTACCTTCGGCTATTTCCTGCCTCAGCAGGTCGCCGGTCGAAATATAAGCAAGGTTATATTTTTCAATCAGCATTTGCGACTGTGTACCTTTACCGGCTCCCGGAGGGCCAAAGAGTGCAATATTTAGCATATCGTGATGTTTATTTGGACCCTCTTACTCGGAGGGCTGTATTTTATAACTGTTTAATCTTTATCTAACGGAAAGGGATTAATGAAGGATGCGAATCGCTACACGATTTTATAAATATCTTCCGAATTCCGGCCCAGGCCATCGTAATCGAGCCCATACCCGACCACAAATTCATTCGGGATACTGAAACAAATGTAGTCGACCGGGAATCGGGCTTTGAAGGGTTCGGGTTTAAGCAGGCAAGCTGCAACCTTTACTTCGGCAGGCTCCATTTCTGCCAGTGTTTTGAGAAAGATATCCAGCGTAAGACCGGTATCGATAATATCCTCAACAACAACAATTGTCCGCCCTTTGAGATCCAGGTCGAGACCGATAATCTGCTGAACAACTCCTGAGCTTTGAGTTCCCTTGTAGGATGATAATTTTACAAAAGCTATCTCGCAATCAATTGTAATTTTTTTGATTAAATCCGATGCAAAAATAAAGGCTCCGTTCAGAACGACAATAAAAACCGGCTTTTTACCTGCAAGGTCAGTATTAATTTTAGCTGCAAGATCGGTTATCTTCGATTGTATATCTGCATTAAGAATAAATTTTTCGAAGTACTTATCGTTTAGTTTCCAGGGTGCCGGCATAACAGGATATTTTGTGAATTTCATGGCAAATTTACTCTTAAAGCACGAATTATCAAGTAAAAAGATGACTGAAAAGGCTATTTTTATGAATGTTGCTGTTTTTCAGTCCACAAAATTCAAAACACTAGAATTTTAATTTTATAATGAAATTAGTTTACCGGTGTATTGTGGGAGGTGGGTAGGGTGAAGGGTGATAGGAGTTGGGTGATGTTTGGTGA
>CAISRK010000433.1 GCA_903887815.1 uncultured Bacteroidales bacterium
ACCATTAAATGGTAAAACAGTATATTTTTTAGTTGAAAATAATACTTTCCTGCCTGCCAAAACAAGCGTGGACTTACATTTTACAAGTTCACATCTTGCGCAGCAGGCATTTGCCTATTTAAAGCAATTAAACGGGACAAATGAACCTTTGGCTCAGATATCAGGATCATTTACTGATGATAGAGACGGGAAAACCTACAAAACTATCGTTGTCGGAAACCAGACCTGGATGGGCGAAAATCTTTCATATAATGCACCGGGTGGATGTTGGGCTTACAATAATGATCTACTTAATGCAGGAAAATACGGGTATCTGTACACATGGGAAACGGCAAAAACGACATGTCCTGCCGGATGGCACTTACCCAGCGATTTAGAATGGGAAACTCTTGCTGATAATTTAGGGGGAGCCGGAGTTGCCGGGTCAAAAATGAAGGCAACAAGTGGATATATCAAAGATGGGAATGGTACTAATACGTCTGGATTTAATGCTCTGCCTGGTGGCTACTATGATCCTAATTTTAATATGTTCACCAACATTGACAGGAATGCCACCTGGTGGAGTTCAACTGAAAATGAGTCAATATCTGCTTGGCTCCGTAACCTCGTTTACTTAGATGACGCTGTCCACAAGAGCAGTGGATTTAAGCAGAGTGGATATTCGGTCCGCTGCATAAAGGATTAATACCCCGGCCGGTTATGTTTCTCCGGTTCGATCCTAAACTGGCTAGGATTTGAAACCCGTTCCGACCCTGGCTGGTGCGCGTCTCCCGACGCGTGCCTGGATTTAATTATTTATATTATCTTGCATCAACGCTTCCGATAAATACAAATTATTCGATGGCGATGAAGCCTACTTTGTAACATTCACATGCTGGTTTATAAGTTAGTCAGGAATATACGTACCAGCTAAAATCAGGATTCCAGAATCCAAACAGGAACTAATAATTCAGCTACCCGGCCAATTTTGAGATAGAATCATTAAGTTTGCACTGAAAGTAATTATTCCTTACCAAAACCACTCTGCGTTAAAGAGTGCTTTTTGATAAGCCCTTCCTGACAAAACGGTAACGACCAAAGTCTATGAAAAGTTCCATTTATTACCCCTTTGCAGTTTTATTGCTCTTACTTACCATCCTCGCGTGTTCGTCGAAATATCCCGGTTTCGATAAAACGGATTCGGGTTTGTACTATAAAATTTACCATGTAAGCAAGGACACGGCAAAAGCCCGCACCGGCGACTGGGTCACCATCGAGATGCGCTATTCATGCATGATTAACGGGAAGGATACCGTGTTGTACAATAGCCGTCAAAGCAGCGCCCCGGTTAAGTTTGCATTACCGCCGTCAGCATACAAGGGCGACTTGTACGAAGGGATCAGGATGATGGCAGAAGGCGACAGCGCTGATTTTATAATAGGTGCCGATTCGCTTTTCATTAAAACCTTCAAAATGGATCAGCGCCCCCCTGTTGTCGACAGCAACAGTGTGCTGAATTTCCATGTACACCTTGTTACACTCGATTCTCCCGAAAAGATGAAGGCAAAGGAAGCTAATGCGCTGTATTTTTATATTAAACATAACGACATAACTGTTTCTCCAACCAAATCAGGTATATATATTATCGAATCGGTTGCCGGGCAGGGAATATCCATCGATACCGGCTGCCTTGTAAAACTGAATTTCAGTGTTGCCACGATCTCCGGGCAGGTGATTTTTTCGTCCTTAAACCAGGGTGCACCCATGCAGTTTTATTATGGCGAAAAGTTTGACACACCGGGCATTGAAGAAGCCATTGGAACGATGAAAAAAGGAGGAAAAGCGAAGGTTATTGTTCCTTCATCCATGGGCTTCGGCGAATTCGGGAAAGGGAATATAGTCGGACCTTATACTACCCTTGTTTACAATGTTGAGATCGTAGATTTACAGGCGAATAAATCAGGTAACGCTGGTGGGACAGACGCTGCAGAATTCGTTGCTAAAGATCCTGAATCGCGGATTATCGAGAAATTTCTTGCTGATAATAAGATAATAGCGGAGCCGCTGCCTTCGGGATTGTACTATATCGAGCAAAGCATGGGAACAGGCATACAGGCAACCAACGGGAAAAGAATTAAAATTCATTATGTGGGCACCCTGCTGAATGGCAAAAAATTCGATTCGTCGCGCGACCGAAATGAACCGTACGTATTTATCCTGGGTAAGGACAAAATGATACCCGGGTTTGAAGAAGGCATACGGAAAATGAAGAAAGGTGGGAAAGCCTTGCTGATTATTCCTTCGGTACTGGCCTATGGAAACCAGGAAACCACCGCATTCCCCGCAAACTCGACCCTTATATACAACATCGAATTACTTGATGTACAGGCTGTAACACCTTAGACCTTATCGGCAATCCAATTGGATTCACATAAATCTGATCTATTAATTTAATGTTTTTCCCGGCACAATATTTATACAAAAAATCAAGATGCGAATGTGCTTTACTTCGATCCAACCTATATTTTTTACAGCTGAATGAAAAACATTAAACTCAAAACAGTAAAGTTTCAAAGGTCTTCTGACTTTTTTATTCTTAATTTAATGTTTTGTGTTTTCCATTTTTCCCCGGCTTGTCCAGGTCAGGGTTATTTCTTAATGAATTCCACCTTGCAGTTATTTGCCTTTCCTTCGGGGATAGTATATTATCGATTGGGTTGCTTCCGTTATACCCTTTGGCAGTGAGCCGCAATGCATCAACATCCAGTGAAACCAGCAAAGCTTTAACCGATTCGGCGCGTGCCTGCGAAAGTTACAGGTTCGATGCTCCGTAGCTGTCAGTAAATCCTCCTACAGTTAACATTATTTCGATAAAATTCTCTCTCTTTACTAAAAGAATGCCATCAATTGCAAGGAGGAAAGTGCTGACAGACAAATCAAAATCCGGATTAAGTTCAACTTTTTTTGGTTAAAAAAGAGTCTCAATATATTCAAGACTGAGCAAATACTACTTTCACAACATTTCCATTCGCAATCAACTTTCTCTATACATGAACAACGACAAGCCTTACAACATTTTTCACAAGTCTTGTTTGGAATGAAAAAAAATATGCGGAAAATTATCAGTGATTTACTTAAATATTTACTTTTGCACTGTTATTTCGTTAACAAAAAAACAACCACAATAACATAATATTTAACCTAAATTCCTTTGTGATGGAAGTTGAAAAAATCATGACTGACCTGGAGCGTAAGCACCCGGGTGAAGTTGAGTACTTACAAGCTGTTCGTGAAGTTCTGGAATCGATCGAACCGGTTTACAATGAAAATCCTCAGTTCGAGGCAGCAGGAATTATCAACCGCCTGGTTGAGCCTGACCGTATTCTTACTATTAAAGTTCCCTGGGTCGATGACCATGGCAAGGTACATGTAAACCTCGCATACAGGGTTCAGTTCAACAATGCTATCGGACCATACAAAGGCGGACTTCGGTTCCACCCTTCGGTTAACCTTAGTATACTGAAATTCTTAGGCTTTGAGCAGATTTTCAAAAACAGTCTTACTTCACTCCCAATGGGCGGGGCAAAAGGCGGATCCGATTTCGATCCAAAAGGCAAATCGAATACCGAAGTAATGCGTTTCTGCCAGTCGTTTATGCTCGAACTGTGGAGAATTATTGGTCCTGAAACAGATGTTCCTGCAGGTGATATAGGGGTTGGCGGTCGCGAAATAGGCTTCCTTTACGGAATGTACAAAAAACTGGCACGCGAACATTCAGGCGTTCTTACAGGCAAAGGCCTCAACTGGGGCGGCAGCCTTGTACGTCCTGAAGCTACAGGCTTTGGTGCAGTTTATTTTGCTCACGAAATGCTTAAAACCAAAGGAACCGATTTCAAAGGCAAAACCGTTTGTATTTCAGGCTTCGGTAATGTTGCCTGGGGCGCTGCAATAAAAGTAAACGAACTCGGCGGTAAAGTTGTTACTATTTCAGGTCCTGACGGTTACGTTCACGATCCGGATGGTATCAGCGGCGATAAAATCAATTATATGCTCGAACTGCGTGCTTCGAACCAGGATATCGTAAAACCTTATACCTACGAATTCCCGAATGCACAGTTTGTACAGGGAAAACGCCCCTGGGAAGTTAAGTGCGATATCGCTCTTCCGTGTGCAACCCAGAACGAACTTGGTAAAGAAGATGCACTTGCACTCGTGAAAAACGGTTGTATCTGCGTTGCCGAAGGTGCTAATATGCCTACAACTCCTGAAGGAATTGAAGTTCTGCAGGAAAACAAGGTGATGTTTGCTCCTGGTAAAGCTGTTAATGCTGGTGGTGTTGCAACATCAGGTCTCGAAATGAGCCAGAACTCAATGAAACTCAACTGGACTGCAGAAGAAGTTGATCAGAAACTGCATCAGATCATGATTAATATTCACTCTGCCTGCGTGAAACATGGTAAAGAAGCCGATGGCTATGTTAACTATGTAAAAGGCGCCAACATTGCCGGCTTCCTCAAAGTTGCCAATGCTATGCTCGACCAGGGTGTACTGTAAAAATCTTTCGTTTGGAGAGAGTTAATTTTAAAATGAAAAAACCACCTGTAATAGGGTGGTTTTTTTTATTTACTGTATAACAATCATTTTAACTGATATGGCAATCCTTTCTATATTTGCATTGTCAGGCACAATAAATAACTTATGTCCGGTATTCTAAAAGTCCTTCTGATTTCATTGCTTTTGCTCAAAGCCGGCAGCTCCTTTTCGCAGGCAGTTGACCCCTTTTATCTTCAGCTTGTTAACCAGGTTTCGCCCGATACCATTCTGGCTAACCTCCAGAAACTTGAAAGTCTCGGCCGCAAGGAACCGGGATCAGCACCTCTTAACCTGACTGCCGACTGGCTGATTTCGAAATACCAATCTTTTGGCTATACCGACATTGTCCGTGATACATTCCAGTATTCAGCGTATCAGCTTTATAACCTGGTTATCACCAAACCGGGCACAATCGATCCACCTCAATACCTTATCATTTGCGGGCATTACGACACATACCATGGCCCCGGAGTAAACGACAACGGCAGCGGGGTTGCCACAATACTGGAGGTTGCCAGGATAATAAGTGAGATTCCGACCACACGTACTATAAAATTTATCAATTTCAGCGCCGAAGAACAGGGGCTGATAGGCAGTGCGCATTATGTTTCAAACACTGTTGTCCCATCCGGCTTGGATATAGCCCTGGTTTTCAATATCGATGAGGTGGGCGGGGTAGCAGGTATGGTTAACAATACAATAACCTGCGAACGCGACGAAGCCAGTCCTGCCTCAAATAATGCTGTATCATGGCACTATACTGATACCCTCGTTAACCTTACCCAGATGTATTCTGAACTGCAGACTCACATAAGTTACGCATATGGTTCCGATTATGTCCCCTTTCAGCAGGCAGGCAAAATTATTATCGGCTTTTACGAAACCAATGAGTCGGCTTACCCTCATACAGTGAACGACAACCTTATCAATATGTCGCCTGAGTATGTAACACAGATAGCCAAAGCATCAACAGCCGCTTCACTCTATTTTTCAGGTGCGGTCCCGGTCAATACTGTAAATATAGGTAATATTGCGCAAGACATGATTAAGGTTTTTCCTAACCCGGCAGCACAACGCATTTACTGGGAGCTTCCCGCAGGAACAGCCGGATATGTTCTGAAAATTTATGATGCTGCCGGTAAGTTACTGCTTGAACGCGTATATACTTCCGGTGAGGATTACTCGGCTGACCTCAGTTCATTTAAGTCAGGCTTGTTAGCCCTGAAATTCGAACTGCAGGGAAACCTAGGCTCTACTAAGATTGTGAAAATCCTTAAAAAATAAGTACAGCCCGGGCTGAGGCCTTGGGATAAAGACATTCAGGCTCTGCTAAAACAGCCTGAGTTGAACCTGTTTCAGCGAAATTTCCTCAATCTTATTTTCCTGTATCCCGGCTGTATCGCCGGTTATGCAATAAACCTTTGATTCATAGTGCCTCGAAGCAATACTGACATGGACATTGCCGGCGTGTCGCCTGAATAAATTCTCTACTAGGTTAGGATTATTATTGTCCTGTGAAAGGTGCGACAACAACAGGTGACTCATAAATCCCGGCCTGTGTTCGGTAAAAAGGCTGAGTGACTGATGATTCGATAAATGCCCGTGATCGCCCCGGATTCGTTTTTTAAGGTAAACAGGGTAACGTCCGTTTTCGAGCATTTCATCATCGTAATTTGCCTCAAGGAATGCAGCATGGCATAACCTGAAATTAGTGACCACATTCTCACATGGAGCCCCTATATCAGTGAGTACGCCAACCGTAATGCCGTTACCGGTTATTATAAAACTATGAGGATCGGATGCATCGTGTTGTTTCGGGAAAGCAGTAATGTTGAGATCACCTATCGAAACAACCTGGTAAGGGTCAAAATGACGCAGTAATTTCGGGTCGATATTGAATCTGCATCTGGCATAGGTTCCCTGGGAAATATAGATTGGGACTTTAAATTTCCTGGAAATAAATTCAGCCCCGCGAATGTGATCGGAATGTTCGTGCGAAATGAAAACCGCCCTGATTTTGTTCATATCCAGGCCTGAGCGGGCCATGCGTCTTTCCGTTTCACGGCATGAAATACCGGCATCAATAAATACAGCATCATCATGATTGCCAATATAATAGCAATTTCCGTTGCTTCCTGAATTTAACGATGATATATAAAGCGGCATGTACAGTGCAAAGAAAATGAAATTGCAGGAACCAAACGCAAATGTTAATAAAGATAGGCTGAATGATTCTTGGCTGGAAATTTCATTTCAGGGTAAACGAAAACAAAACGAATCCGGGAAATGTAGTTGAAAAAATTACCTCTGATCGATAGGGCTGTTCGCATCGCATACAGGGGGACATGGCGATGATGCCCCGTTTGCCATATAGATGCTACCGCTGGTAATGTCACTTCCCTGAGCATCAACCCCAAGCACCACTCCTACCCTGTTGCCGTTTGCATCCGTACCCGAATAAATACGAAATAAACTCAGGGCCTGATTTTCGTTTGCCAGGAGATTCAATGCCGAAAGCTGGTCCCTGGTAAGTACAAAACCCTTTACAACCGCATTAACCGTTGTGGCAGTGCTGGTATAGCTGCGTGCCAGGGTGGTGGCCTGCTGCAAGGTTACTTTGCTCACCCCTGTCGATGAAGGTGTCGAAGGTGATGGATTCGTAAACGCTACAAGCCCGATTATAGTTGCAGCCAGAAACAGGCCTGCGATAAACGTAAATGAAATTAGTGTAAACTGATTCTTTCTCATAATGAAATTGGTTTTTGGTTGAACATAATTAAGTCATTATTAGTTTACTATGTAAGTTGTATTTTACATAAACAACCACATCATAACAAACGGGCTATGAAAAGTGTTCAGCCGGCATTAAACCCAACACAATTTATCAGGGCATTCCTCACTTTTTTCGGCAGTTTGCTGTTAACTATCCCGGTATTTTCAGTTGGTCAGAAAAACCCTGTTACCTATATTAACAGACTCAGGTCGGAAATCAGGGCAGCCTCAGGCGACAGCATAAAAATTGAGAAATTATCGAAACTTGCACTTTACTATTCCGATTACCTCGACGACAAACAAAAAGCCGATAGTATTAGTCAGCAGGCGGTCGACCTGGCAGAATCCAATTTCAGGCCCGGAATACTATTGCTTGCCTATAACAGGTATATTGAATGTAACGATGGATTACTCGGTGATGAAAAAGCACTGAGGTGTGCCAATGAAGCCGTCAGAATCGTCAAACAGCTGAATAACCCGGCCCTCGAATGGATAACATGCACAAACCTGGCAAAAGTTTTCCTGGCGCGATACGACTACAGCAAAGCCCTGGGGTGCAGTTACCAGGCCTTATCACTTGCCGATGGTTTGATGAGCGAAACACGCAAAGCCGAAAGTTACCTTCTTATCGGACGCAGCCTCGAAGGGAATAACCTGAAAATTGAATCGTTCCGCAACTACCTTAATGCAACCGCTATTGCTGAAAAATCAAATAATAAAACGCTCCTTAAGAAGTGCTATTCGCAACTGTCAGGTTTCTACAACAACACCCATATTTTCGAAAAAGCAATCGCGTATAAACTCAACGAGCTTGATATTATAACAAATTCCTTACCCGTTGATTCGGTTGAATACATGTGGGCTGAGTACGATCTTCAGGTGATTAACCTTAATTCGAATAACAATAACCTTAGCCCGGCAAAAGCAGCGGAACTGATAGGCTGGGCTATACGGAATAACTGCAACCGGCTGAAGCGCTATGAGATTTCCCTTTACCGCACCCACCTAATCGAAGCGGAGAAAATAGGCCTCTTGCATGAACTCTATACCGGGAAGTACCCCGGCGAATTCAGGAGGCTTGAAACTGAAAACCCGGCAGCCTATTTCCGGCTTAAGGCTTACTTCTGTGAGGCCGATCATAAACCCGATTCGGCGCTATACTATCTGAACCGTGCTGAAACATTAATACACCAGGATCCGAATAAAATTCTCAGGGCAAATTTCCACCAGCGGTTCGGGCAATTCCTTGTCAGGCAGGGTAAACCCCGCGAAGCCATTGTCAAATTCACCGAAGCATTCAACCTCGCGCGCGAAGCATCGTATTTTGAATATATGCTGAGTGCCTCCAAGCAACTGGAAGCTTTGTACCTTGGAATGGGTGATTATAAAAACGCGTATTTAAACTCAAGCATAAACCGCCAATTGGCCGACAGTATAAGTATGCTTACCAAGAACGATCAGCTCCTCACACTCGAGATCGACCATGAAACCCGTCAACGTGAGCTTGCCGCCGAAAAAGAACACAGCGAAACCGACCGCAGGCACAATATTCAATATACAGCCATTACCATTATTACGCTTAGCATGTTTATCCTGCTGCTTATGCTCGGAAGCCTGAAGGTTCCGGCATGGATTATAAAAATGCTTGGATTTTTCTCCTTTATCCTTTTCTTCGAGTTTATAATCATGATTGCTGACCATAAAATATATGCCATTACTGCCAACGAACCATGGAAGATTCTCCTGATCAAAATCGGGCTTATTGCCTTCCTCCTGCCCTTCCATCACTGGATTGAGAAAAAAGTAATTCATTTCCTTATCGAACATAAACTTATTACAATTCCCGATTTCTCCATCCGGAATATTCTTCATAAAACAATTAAAAAGAAGAACGCTGAGCCCCTGACGGAAGAAGCTAATTAGCCGGGAGGCCTTTTCTGATTGTACAAATTTAGTTTCAGGCTTTGCATTTTCAAGTGTCCTATTTGTATATTTTCGTAACGTGAATCAGCAGGACTAAAGCAAAATCATTTTCCCGGGATTACCTAACCATTGTATTCATTTACGGTAGCTTTCGAACGAAAAATTAATTTATTTTCACCATGCACTTTTCCGAAAATTCTATGAAACAATTTTTACTGTCGTTAACTATTGCCTGGTTTATTGCTAATGTTGACGCACAAAATCCTGCTTATATAATCTCAGCACCCGCCGGTGACCTGTATACGCAAATTGACAGAACCGGCACAAGCGTTATCCCTAACGGACGCTTACTCACGCCTGCCGGCCAATCCTTTACGATTGCCCCCCATCCTTATGGGCTTGCATTAAGCAGCGACGGTAATATCGCCATCACTGCCAATTCAGGAACCAAACCTATTTCGATAAGCATACTCCGGAATATCAACACTGCTACACCTGATATTCAGCAGATTCCGCCTTCTCCTTCAGGGGATAAAGGAATACTGGAATCGGTTTTTATGGGCCTGGCAATTTCGCCTGACAATAAGCTGGTATATGTGGCCGGCGGGCAGGCTAATAAAGTTTATATTTTCGATATTGTATCCGGTACTGCCATGGGATCCATCGATTGCAGTTCGAAAGATAAAAATTCCGATTTTTCGCATGGCTATATCGGTGATATGACCATAACACATAATGGCCGGTTCCTTTACGCTGTCGACCAGATTGGTTTCCGGCTTATAGCAATTGACCTTGCAAAGCAAAAGGTGTTATCAAATACCCCGGTTGGCAGGTACCCGTTCGGAATCGCATTGTCGAAAGACGAAAAAACAGTTTACGTTGCCAATGTAGGTATGTATCAGTACGGATACATAAAACAGAAGAAAAACGGTGAATGGAAGAAGGGTGTGATCGATTTTCCTGCTTATGCATACGGTTCGGACGAATCCATAAAAGGCATTTCGAATGATACCATACAGGTGCCGGCTTTAGGCGCGGCGAACTCCGATAATTCTTTCTCTGTATGGGCTTTTAATGTCATAAAGCCGGATTTGCCATCCATCCTTTCAAAGATTAAAACCGGAACGCTTGTAGGCCAGAGGGTTGAAGGAATCCCGGCGGTTGGCGGCTCAAGCCCTAATTCAATCGTCGCAGCCGGCAACTACATTTTTATCAGCAACGGAAGTAACGATAATATTGCAGTGCTCGATAGCCGTAAACAGAAAGTCGTTACGCATATAAAACTTATACCCGAACCTTTGCTGGCCGGGAAAAGGGGTATAATCCCCTTCGGGCTGGCTGTTTCGCCGGATGAAAAGCGGGTGTATGTAGCCGAATCGGGTATTAATGCCATTGGGGTGATTGATGCTGAATCATTAAAAGTGTTGGGTCATATACCTGCAGGATGGTTTCCTGCAAAACTGGAGGTAAGTCCTGACGGCAAAAAGCTTGTGGTTGCCAATGCAAAAGGATACGGCAGCGGTCCGAACGGAGGCCGCAGTTTCGCTTCCGGACCCGAGGGAAGTTATATCGGCAGCCTGATGAAAGGAACTGTCGAAATCATTGATATCCCGACCCCGGATCAGCTGCAGGTGTATACAAAACAGGTTATAGATAATAATTTCCGTATCGATAAAACAAGCTCTCCCGGCTTTGACCTGCGGGCAGAAAATCCTATACCGCTTTTCCCGAAACAAAAAGAATCACCTATTAAACACATTGTATTTATTTCGAAAGAAAACCGGACCTATGACGAAGTATTCGGGCAGGTAAACTGCGGGAAAGGGGACTCAACCCTGGCACGCTTCGGGGCGAATGTGTCGTTTACCAGCAAAGATAAAACAAGAAGTGTGGAAAATGCCACGGTTTCGCCTAACCACCTGAGCCTGGCAAGGGAATTTGCAATAAGCGATAATTTCTATGTCGATTCGGATGTTTCGGCTGACGGGCACCGCTGGCTGGCCAATACCTACCCGAACGAGTGGGTGGAGGCAACCACTCCTGCTAATTATGGAGATAACCGCAAGTATCGCGAAAACTCCAATGCCCCGGGCAACCTGGGATTAAACGGATCAGCCGGGGCCATTTATCCCGAGGACTATAACGAAGCAGGGTCCATGTGGGACCAACTGGCACGGCACAACAGGAGTTATTATAATTTTGGCTTTGGGGTAATGTTCGAACCGGGCGATTACAAGGATACCTATAAATACGGAGGAATCAGGCATGTGGCAAATTATCCTCTGCCTGCACCGCTCTGGAGCCGGACTTCCCATCTTTATCCTACCTACAATATGTCGATACCCGACCAGTTCAGGATTGATATGTTTACAAAAGAATTTGAAGAAAAATGGGGAGAAGGGAAGGAGACGATGCCTGATTTGCTTACAATAATACTGCCCAACGACCACGGAGCAGACGAAAAGCCCAAAGCAGGATATCCGTTCCGTGAAAGTTATATGGCTGATAACGACCTGGCTGTGGGCAGGATTGTCGAATACCTTTCGCACACCCCTTACTGGAAAAATATGATGATTGTGATTACCGAAGATGATGCCCAGGGTGGTGTGGATCATATAGATGCCCACCGGAGTATTTTAATGATAATTTCGCCTTATGCGAAGAAAAACTATGTAAGCCACGGACACTATAGTTTTGGCAGCATTTTCAAAACATTCTGGAATGTACTCGGAATCCCTTACCTGAACCAGTACGATGCCGGGGCAACCGATTTCGGCGATATGTTTACCGGCACCCCTGATTTCTCGCCTTATTCCGCATTACCAGTTGATCCCCGCATTTTCGATCCGCAAAAAGCCCTGGATCCGCTCGACGAAAAATTCAACTGGAAAGCCCTTAACAAAGGCCCAGATATTGACGATCCCGAAGATATGAAACGCCAAAGCAAGGAACAGGAGGACTGGAGGATGGAGAATAGGAAGAAGTGAAGTTTAAATTTTGGATTTCGAAGTTGCGATTTTGGATTTTCAATCCCTGGGGCCAGAGCCGGCGAGCGACGAAAAGGCGAGTGGTGAAAAAAGGATATGGAATGGCGGTTTTGCGATGTCGGATGTTTCAATCCTATCAATCCGCGGAGTTGCTGAGTGGCGTTCGGTAAAGGACGTATCTCGGATTGCACGTCATATCGTGTTATACAATCTGACTATGGTGAGTGGCAAAAAATCGTCAGCAGCGAAGGCAGATAGTATGGAATGGGAAAGATAAGAGTAGATGCATAAACTATTTTGAGTAAAGTTTATTTGTTTGAAAAAAATTGCAGATTTTTGATATAAATTGTGGCTTAGAATTAAAGAATAGTATAAGTATTCACCACTTTAAAAGACAAATATTGACTGTGTAACAAAAGCCCATAGTGACCGTGGGGATTCAGTTTTATAAATTCACATTAATAAACAAAAACAATGAACTACATTAAAACTTGCACTACCCTCCTGCTTTTTGTATGGTCGGTGAATCTAGTTTGTGCGCAGCGTTTTGTTAAAGGACAGCTGACTCTGATAAATAACAAAGTATTGGTCGGACTGGTTGATGTGCCGGTTACGCCCGGCGATAAAAAGATAAAGTTTAAGTATAGCGAATCTTCAGATTCACGTAAAATCATAAGTGATTCAATCCGGCTAATCACTGTTACCTCCGACGAAGGAGATATCAGTATTCTTGAAAATATAGAGATATCGAAAAAAGAAAAAGGGTTTTGTGAATCCAAGTAATCAGACGAAGCTGTATTTGGATTTACAATTGAATTTAAAGGTAAAATTTTCGAAAATACGAAAGAATTTGACACATTAATATTTAATGGTTCCTA
>CAISRK010000434.1 GCA_903887815.1 uncultured Bacteroidales bacterium
CGCAGTTCAACTTGTTTGCCTTTAAAAATCAGAATAATCTTGTCAAGATAACCATTTAGGCTGCTTAGAAAGATTAAATACCTTCTGAGTTTTTCAGTAGACCCTACTTAAACCTGTGGGTTACGGTTTCGCCATCGCTTGTTGTTTTTTGCGCCAGGCTTTGTACATTTTCCGTTTCAACAAGCTCATTTAATGCTTCCCTGATAGGAGCATACTTATAATGTAGCGGACAGGGATTGTTGTCGTCGCATTGTTTCAATCCAAAGCCACAACCACAGAATATCGCTTCACCCTGGATAGCAATGATCAATTTCTTAAGCGACAAATCCGGCTTTTCGGTATTAAAATAAAAGCCTCCCCCCTTCCCTTTCTGCGATTCAATAAATCCCTGGCGGACCAGCCGCTGCAGGATTTTCCCTGTATAAAAATGAGGCGCATCAATTTGTTCAGCTATTTCGGCAATGCCCGGCCTTCTGCCTTCATGGTTTTGTAATTTGATATATACCAATCCCCTGAGGGCATATTCTGTTTCTTTATTGAACATAAAAAACCTGGTTTTTCAAAATTTTATACCGCAAAGATACAATTATTAATTTATATTAACATTAAAAGACCTTTTTGTCTTTTATATGTTTTTTTATATATCTTTGTCCCAAAATTAACACACCAGGATGTCAACAGTATCAGAGACCGAAAAAACAATAGGCGAAATTGTCGCCAACGATTTCAGGGCCGCATCCATATTTAAGGATGCTGCTATCGATTTTTGCTGCGGGGGCAACAAAAGTCTTACCGAAGCCTGTACCGAAAAAGGGGCCGATTTATCCAATATAATTCAGCAACTTGATTCCTTGTCGCTAACACCGCTAAGCAGTTCGATGAATTTTAAAGAATGGGACCTGGTGTTCCTGTGTGATTACATAGTAAACACTCATCACAAATTTGTACTTAAAACCCTTCCTGAGTTAATCTACTATACTCAAAAAATTGCTGATGTTCACGGCGAGCATCATCCGGAACTGATTGAGGTAGCCGGATTATTTAGTAAAATCAATGAAGAACTTCTCCAGCATTTGAAAAACGAAGAAGAGGTTTTATTCCCGGCAATCAAAACAGCCGTTTTGAGCAGTTCGCCCCGGATTAAATCAACCATCATTTCGGAAATCACGCGAATGCAGAGTGAACATGAGTTTGCCGGCGGCGCAATGGACAAAATAAATGTCCTTACCCGAAACTACCTGCTTCCCGCCGATGCCTGCAATACCTATAGGGTTTCGCTTAAGCTGCTGGAACAATTCGAGGACGACCTTCATATTCATGTGCATCTCGAAAATAATATTCTTTATCCGAAAGCATTGAAACTGGCTCAATAAATAGCAAACATCAATTAACCTCAACAAATAAAGCAAATAACTAAAACCAAAACTTATGACAACAAAAAAACTATGGATTGCCTTTATCGCCGTCATGGTAATTTCATTTGCCGTACTTGGATATTTCGGCAGGGAAATTTACAGGAAAGCTCCTCCAATACCGGCTCAGGTAATTACTACACAGGGCACAGTCCTGTTTACAGGGCAGGACATCAAGGATGGCCAGAATGTATGGCAATCAATCGGCGGACAGGAAGTGGGCACCATATGGGGGCACGGATCCTATGTAGCACCCGACTGGTCGGCCGACTGGCTGCATCGCGAAGCAGTTTTCATCCTGAATGCCTATGCACGTGAGAACGACAGCATGGAGTATAATGACCTTCCGGCTGAAAAACAGGCAATGTACAGGGTTCGCCTGCAAAAAGAAATGCGCACCAATACGTTCGATGAAGCAAAAAATGTATTTGTAGTTTCACCGTTACGTGCAGCTGCTATTGCCGAAGTAAGCAGACACTATACCAGCTTGTTTATGAATGATACCGCACTTATAAAGCTTCGCGGATTCTATGCCATCCCGCCAAACTCAGTGAAAACCCCCGAACGCATGGCCGAAATGAATGCTTTCTTTTTCTGGACTGCTTGGGCTTGTGTAACCAATCGTCCTGACAGCGATATTTCGTATACCAACAACTGGCCATCGGAAGTACTTGTTGATAATAAGCCCACCAGTTCACTTATTTTGTGGACAGGATTCAGCGTGATCATGCTGCTGATTGGCATAGGATTGCTTGTTTGGTACTATGCATCCAGCAAAAACGATGAACCTGTTGAAATGCTGAAACGCGATCCCTTCTTCGGGCTTGTGATGACGCCTTCAATGAAAGCGACACTGAAGTATTTCTGGGTTGTAACCGGTTTGATCCTGGTACAGGTTATCATGGGAGTTATAACGGCACATTACGGTGTCGAAGGGCAAGCCTTTTATGGTTTCCCTCTGGCCCAGTTCCTCCCCTATTCCCTTTCACGAACCTGGCATGTGCAGATTGCAATATTCTGGATAGCAACTTCATGGCTGGCCACAGGCCTCTACCTTGCTCCTGCGGTTTCGGGTTATGAACCTAAATTTCAGCGCTTTGGTGTAAATTTCCTTTTTCTTGCCCTGCTGGTAATTGTGGTTGGATCGCTTATCGGGCAGTGGTTTGGCATCATGCAAAAACTCGGACTGGTTGCCAATTTTTACTTCGGTCACCAGGGGTACGAATATGTGGACCTTGGCCGTTTCTGGCAGGCATTCCTTTTTATCGGACTCGTGCTTTGGTTACTCCTGATGGGACGTGCCATATGGCCTGCCATTAAAAAACGTGACGAAAACCGCCATTTGCTGGCAATGTTCCTTATTGCTTCAATAGCCATTGCCGCATTTTATGGTGCGGGACTAATGTGGGGACGTCAAACCAACCTGGCCATAGCCGAATACTGGCGCTGGTGGGTAGTTCATCTCTGGGTTGAAGGATTTTTCGAAGTTTTCGCAACTGTGGCCATCGCTTTCCTTTTTGTCAAGCTCAATCTGATCCGAGCAGTAACGGCAACATCCAATGTGCTGTTTTCGACCATAGTTTTTCTTTCGGGAGGTATATTGGGGACATTCCATCACCTCTATTTTACAGGGACGCCAACAGCAATTCTTGCCATCGGGGCTTCGTTCAGCGCTCTAGAGGTTGCACCTTTGGTTCTGATAGGGTTTGAGGCGTATTCAACGCTTAAAATTTCACGTAGCAACAATTGGATTCAAAACTACAAGTGGCCTATTTACAGTTTCCTGGCTGTTTCGTTCTGGAACCTGGTTGGAGCCGGTATTTTCGGATTCCTTATTAACCCGCCGATCGCACTTTACTATATGCAGGGACTCAATACAACAGCCGTCCACGGGCATACAGCCTTATTCGGTGTATATGGTATGCTTGGGATCGGATTGATGCTTTTCGTACTTCGCAGCATGAATGCCGGGGCCGTTTGGAAACAAAAATACATACGCTTTGCATTCTGGGCTATTAACATCGGGCTGGCTCTAATGGTTTTAATCAGTGTTCTCCCGGTTGGCTTGGCTCAAACCTGGGTAAGTGTAAAATACGGATTATGGTATGCCCGTTCGGCTGATTTTATGCAGGGCGATACCTTATCATTTTTCCGGTGGCTGAGGGTAATCGGGGATACAATTTTTGCAATCGGAACGGTTTCGCTTGCCTGGTTTATAGTCGGGCTCAAAACCGGCTGGAGCCTCGAAAAAGAATAAATTCTAATTAATTGATCCTGCTCAGCGTTCCATTGAAACCATTTCAGTGGAACGCTTTTTTGCTTGGTTTTCCTAGGTATAAAGGCCTCTGTATTTAGAAATACTGCCATTAATTTTCTCCCGACCAGAACTGATGCTTTCAGTCAGATCGATCGAAGTTTAACAGCCACCGCCACCTAAAGCAATACTGAATTCCTGTTTTACTTTAATGCCCTTTGCATTTTGCGCGGGTACCCATTTGGGCATTTTATTGGTCGCATCAATCAAGATTTCGTCAATTCCCTGGTCGGTAGATGTTTTAGCTATACGGGCATCAACAATAAGACCTTCCTCGTCAACAGTGAATCGCAACACTGCCTGGCTGATTTTTTCGGAAGCCTGTGGCCCGGGAATTCTATTAATAACGTTCTGAGTCAGATATTCAGTAAACTGCCTGAAACCACCGGGGTATTGTGCTTCTGTCTGCGGAATAACCGTGACGGTATATTCGCCTTCCTTTATATCATTAACCCCATCAGTTTTGTAGTTTGAGGGATTTTTGTATTTGAATTGAATTTTCAGTTTGATATCAGTCCCCAGATCGGCCAGGTTTAAAATGTGTTTTTGTTCCGGACTCAGGACTTCGCCTTTTCCGGAGGATGTCATCAGTTTACCGCCGGAAATAACCGAAATTTCAACCGAAATATCTGAAAAGAGGTAATTGTAATTTTCACCAGGGTAATAATATGCCTGGGGATAAAGCGGTACAACCTGCCTGTCGAAGTCTGCATGCTCATTGTACGGCAATATAAAGTACCGGCTAAATTGAGGCATAATTTCATAAACAGAGCGGGCTTCGTTCAGTTTGGTTTTATTTATTGCCGGGGTGTTCCTTCCGGTATATTCAAACCTTGAATTCTGCGAAAAGCCTGTGAAAACAAGCAGGGCTAAAAAAAGGGTAATTAGGGTCTGCTGATAAACTCACAGGCTCAAATTAATCAGAACTCTTGTGGATGCCAATAATTGGATGCTAGAAAGTATAGCTCGCTGAAAAACGCTCCCACGATCAATGGATGCAATCACAATCTCTTTTGCTGA
>CAISRK010000435.1 GCA_903887815.1 uncultured Bacteroidales bacterium
CTCCTTATGAAAAAACTTGTACTGATCGTTGACAACAATTCAGCTGACCGTTACATTCTCCTTAATTTATTTAAGGACAAAGGGTATGAAGTGATTGAGGCTGATAATGGCTCCGAAGCATTGAAACTTGCCAGGCAAAATCTGCCACAACTGGTTATTTCTGATCTCCTGCAGCCTGGAATGGGTGTATTCACTTTGCTAAAAGATTGGAAAAAGGACGATCTGTTATGTGAGGTTCCTTTTGTTCTATACACTGACAGCTTTGCAGAAACGCAAGCAGAAAAACTTGCTCTCGATATGGGGGCTGATTTATTTATTACTAAACCTGAAGATCCCGAGATAATAATGGCATGCATTGCAGGATTGTTTGCATTACAGCCGGGACCAACGCAAAAAAAGAATACCCGGAAGCCTCAGATAAAGGGAGAAGAGCTACTCAACGAGTATAATAAAGTACTGATTCATAAACTGGAACAAAAAACTCTACAGTTTGAAGATGCAATCACCAGATTAAACCATGAGGTTGAGCAGCGCTGCTTTGTTGAGGCTGAATTAACAAAAAACAAAAATGAACTGGATCAATATCTCGAAAATGACATTTCGGCACATTTCGTTTCAACTCCCGAAGGTGAAATACTGAACTGCAACAAAGCCTTCCTGAAAATGTTTGGTTTTACAGGAAAAATCCAGGCCAGGCACTTTTCGGTAAAATCGTTGTATCGCATTCCGGCAGAGCGGATAGCCATGCTGCAAAAAATAAGCGAAACCGGAAGCATCGAAAACCACGAAGTGGAATTTATAACCTTGCACGGAAGAATATTTCATACCATTGTCAATTCAACAGGAATTTTCAAGGACAACCAGTTAGTTCAGATTATTGGCTATATAGTTGATATAACAGATCTGAAAAAAGCGGAATATGAATTACGAATGTCCATTGAAAAAGCGGAGGAAAGCGAAAAGAAGTACCGTGAATTAGTCGAAAATTCACCTGATGCTATAGTAATTTACGTTGAAGATGAAATTGTATATGCTAATAAAGAAAGCCTGAGTTTAATGGCAGCTACAAGTGCTGATGAATTAATCGGGAAACCTGTTCTTCGGTTTGTACATCCCGATTCCAGGGCCTCTTTTACTGAACGGATGAAAGTTGCGGCAAAGGGAGGAAAAGTTTTGCCTATAGCTGAAGAAAGATTTTTACGCCTCGATGGCTCCAAAGTTCATGTTGAAGTAAAGGCAATAAAGATCAGCATGAACAACAAACCTGCCGTACAACTGGTCATTCGCGATATTGGTGAAAAAAAACTGGCTGAAGACTCCTTGCGAATGAGCGAGGAAAGGTACCGCGCTGTTGTTGATAATGGTTTTGAAGGAATAATAATTATTGATTTCGAAGGAAAGATTTTGTTTGCCAACCAGTCACTGATTAAGACTTTTGAATACGAAACACTTGAGCAGATTGTCGGGCTGAATGTTTTCCAGTTCATCGCTCCCGAGTCCATTCCGCTTGCTATCGATGATCTCACAAAGATGGCCCAGGGCTTAGTCCTCGATGTACAAAATTATAGTGGTATAACCTCAAAGGGGAATAAGATCTGGTTCGAAAGTATTGGTAAAATTATTGATTATGACAGGGTTAAAGCTGATATTATCTCTGTAAGAGATATAACTGCAAAAAAGAAAGCAGAAGAAAAATTTATCGAAAACGAAAAAAAATTCAGGGCCATTACCCAAAGTGCCAACGATGCTATTCTAGTAACCGACAGTAAGGGTAACGTTGTTTTTTCAAATCCGAAAGCACTGGAAATTTTCGGGTACAACGAGAGTGAATTCACAAATGAGGCTTTCGAAATGATCATGCCCGCTCAGTTTCGGGAAGCCCATAACAGGAATTTCGAATTGTTTGTATCTGGGAAAAGCGAGTATTACACTGGCAAAACGCGTGAATTTTCGGCACTCCGAAAAAACGGCAGTGAATTTCCGATGGAAATATCCCTTTCGACCTGGGAAACTTCATCAGGAGTTTTTGTGGCAGCGAACATACGTGACATTACAGAACGAAAAATTGCAGAAACTGAATTAATAAAAGCCAAAGAACGGGCCGAAGAAAGCGACAGGCTCAAATCCGCATTTCTGGCTAATATCAGCCACGAGATCCGCACTCCTATGAACGGCATCCTTGGATTTTCAGAACTGCTCAGTATGCCGGATCTAACTGGCGAGCAGCAGAAGGAATACGTCCAGATTATTCAAAAAAGCGGCGACCGGATGCTCAACATTATTAATGAAATTGTTGACATCTCGAAAATCGAATCCGGGCAGATGCAGATTTCCATAAAGGAGACAGATCTGAACGATCAAATTGATTTTATTTATAATTTCTTCAAACCTCAGGCTGAAAGTAAAGGAATAAAGATAGTATGTAAAAATGGGATAGGAGCAAAAGAATGCATAATCAAAACCGACCGGGAAAAATTCTTCGCTATACTTACTAACCTGGTTAAAAATGCAATCAAATATACCGATCGCGGGCAAATTGAATTAGGGTATACCGTTGTTGAAAAACCCAATACTCCGGCTCTGCTTGAATTTTATGTAAAAGATACAGGTATCGGGATTCCGCCCAAAAGGCATGCAGCCGTTTTCGACCGCTTTATTCAGGCAGATATTGATGATAAAAGAGCTTTCCAGGGTGCGGGCCTGGGACTCGCAATTGCCAAAGCCTATGTCGAAATGCTGGGAGGTAAAATATGGGTTGTATCTGAGGAAGGAAAAGGATCGGCATTTCATTTCACTATTCTTTACAACCCGGTGCTTAAATCAAAACCGGGCGAGAAAAAAATCGTCACGGATGATGAAATAAATCCCCTTGTCAGGAAGATAAAAGTATTGATCGTTGAAGATGATGAAACATCGGAAGCACTCCTGTCAGTTGCTATCAATAAATACTGCAGCGAAATTTTAACAGCAGAAACAGGGAATAAAGCAGTTGAAGCATGCAGGAACCATAATGATATAGATCTTATCCTTATGGATATCAAAATGCCTGATCTGGACGGCCACGAAGCTACCAGGCAAATTCGGGAATTCAATAAAGATGTGATAATTATTGCACAAACCGCTTTTGGATTAGCCGGCGACCGCGACAAAGCACTCAAAGCAGGATGCAACGAATACATTTCAAAGCCGGTGAACCTGATACTCTTCGACTTCTTAGTTCAGAAGTATTTTGCTTAAAGCCAAAACACATTCAAAAAACGCCAAACAAGAAGCGGCCAGGGATATCCCCAACATCAACACTCATGGTTACCTCCAGAATTTAATGTACCGGGCCGAAGAAGGAAATTGCATTCCATACAATTTCGTGCTGATCAGTACCTGATGGTTTACCAACGCATCAAAATACAAATAAAAAGAGGTTGCACAATCCGGGAAACGAATGGAATTGCTTTCCCCGGGGCATACCTCTTTTAAAAAATACCATTCAAAAAGTCTGACAGTATACTATTAAGTTCTAATTACCAAGCAGTTTGAGCATAGCTGCTCCAATTTCGGCAGGCGAATCCACAACAGTAATTCCACATTCGCGCATAATTTCTTTCTTAGCTTCGGCAGTATCTGATTTCCCGCCAACAATGGCACCGGCATGGCCCATCGTACGACCGACAGGAGCAGTTGCACCGGCAATAAACCCAACCACAGGCTTGGTTCCATGATCACGAACATAATAAGCAGCATCGGCCTCCATATTACCTCCAATTTCTCCTATCATTACAATTCCCTTGGTTTCAGGATCGGCCATAAACAATTCCATTGCTTCTCGGGTTGTGGTGCCTATAATAGGGTCACCACCGATTCCAAGGGCAGTAGTTTGCCCGAGGCCCGCTTTGGTAAGCTGGTCGACAGCTTCGTAAGTGAGTGTGCCTGAACGGGATACTATCCCTACAATACCTTTTTTATGGATAAAACCGGGCATGATACCAACTTTTGCTTCACCCGGAGTAATAACACCCGGACAATTCGGGCCTACGAGGCGGCAGTCGAGACCATCAACGTATTCCTTGGCGGCCATCATATCACGCACAGGGATACCTTCGGTAATGCATACAATAACTTTTATACCAGCATCGGCGGCTTCCATAATGGCATCGGCGGCAAACGCGGGTGGTACAAATATCAGTGACACATTGGCATTAGTCGATTTTACAGCTTCTTTCACCGTGTTGAAAACAGGCCGTCCTATATGTTCGTTTCCGCCCTTGCCGGGGGTAACTCCTCCAACCACATTGGTTCCGTAATCGATCATCTGGGTGGCATGAAAAGTACCTTCGCTGCCGGTAAATCCCTGGACAATGACCCGGGAATCTTTATTTACAAGTATGCTCATAGTAAAAATTGATTTATGCGTCCAAAGGTAAAAATTATTTTATATAATGGGGTATGCCGGAAATTATAAAGCGGAAATTATAAAGGAACAAGGCCGGATGAAAAAATCCGGATTAAGTGAACCCAAACTACTTCGCCTGATCAACCCAGGAGATAAAAACACGTATAAATCTGAAGTTAATTCAGTGATCTGAAAAATTACTGAACACTGTTTTGTTAACAACCTTTGCATCGGGTGCGTCGGGAGCGGGAATGGTTTGTTTTTTTTTGCAGAAACAAATTTTTACCTGTGAAACTCACTTCCCGTCTTACTCCTCTGCTCCTCCTTTTGCTGGCAATGTCTTTATTTTTAAACGCTTGTTCACGCAAGGCAGCCTTTACGCCACAGCAACTTGTCGATTGTATAAGCAGGAACAAACTCAGCCCGGAAGAAGAACTCAAGATCAGGAAAGAAATTCATGCCAGGGCTAAAGCTCTTGCGCTTGATACGCTTTTCAGGCATAAGGCAAAAAGCCTTGGATTTAACGGGGCAGTCCTGGTAGTGCAGCGGGGAATTATCTTATACCAGAACGTATTCGGTTATGCCAATATCCAAAAGAAAGATTCACTTACCATCAATTCGGCTTTCCAGCTGGCTTCGATAAGTAAAACATTTACAGGCACCGCCATTTTACTGCTTGCACAGGACAATAAACTGAAGCTGAGCGATAGTATTCAGCAATACATACCTTCGTTTCCATACCATGGCATAACAATCGAAAATCTTCTGAGTCACCGCAGCGGTTTACCTAATTATCTGTATTGTTTCGAAAACAAAAGGAGAGCGAACGGCCCTGCCCCTACCAACGACTCAGTCCTGAAGTGGTTCAGTGAAGCCGATTCGCTGCCGGCAGCCTACAACAAACCCGGTAAGAGTTTCAATTACAACAACTCTAACTTTATTATTCTGGCTTCGATCGTAGCAAGGGTGAGTGAAATGAGTTATCCCGATTTTATCCGGACACGCATATTTGAACCTTTGGGAATGGCTCATTCATTTATCGATACCCTTGCACCCGACTCAATTCTAAGGTTCCGCACTATCGGTCACCAGGGTAACAGGAACCGTGAACGTGAGTTTTTCGACGGGGTTTACGGCGACAAAGGAGTTTATTCGAGTGTCGGGGATATGGAACGCTGGTATTTTGCGCTGCATTCCGGGTGCCTGCTTAGCAAACACTATCTGAAAGAAGCATTTACTCCCCGGAGTTTTGAACATAAAAGCAGGCATAATTACGGACTTGGTTTCAGGCTGATGACCGAAACCTCCGATATGAAAAAAGTCCACTATGTATACCACGGGGGGTGGTGGGCCGGTTTCAGCACTATGCTATGGATGGACATGGATTCCGATATAGCCATTATCGTCCTTGGGAACAGGAAAAACGGTTGTGTTTATGATATCAAATCCGTACTTTCGATAGTCGAAGAAAATAAGGACAGTGACCTGGAAGCCGTAAAAGATGCAGATGAATAGAATTTACCATTCTACATAAGCAGGTTTAAACTGTAATAGCTGTTGCAGATAAAAAATTGCTACACAGTCATCCTGTTACCGGAATTTTCATGCTGTATGGCTTCTATCCTATTCAATTCCAATCAAATCATTCTCCAATTACTTTTTTTTGAGAGCAGTTACAATCCGATTTTGCAAAATAAAATTACCTGCAAAATAATAACAGCACTAAATAGCTTGTAATAGATTAATTTCCGCCTATCTTTGTATTAACTGCTAACAATACATGAATCCGTATTCTTCCTTATCGACGCATGATACTATATGCGCTTTGTCGACCGCTCCCGGCACAGGTGCAATTGCTTTAGTAAGGCTTTCGGGGCCAAAAGCGGTTGAAATCAGCAATGAATCTTTCCGAACGAGCTCAGGGAAACAGTTGCTTGATCAGTTCGAAACGCATACATCTCATTTTGGCTATCTCTCGAGCGGGAACGAACTTATTGATGAAGTTGTAATTACCGTTTTCAGGGGCCCTCATTCCTATACAGGCGTCGACGTTGTAGAGATTTCGTGCCATGGATCGGAATATGTTCAGCAGCGTATACTGGAAGTATTAATAAATGCCGGCGCCCGTATGGCCCGGCATGGGGAATTTACGCTTTGGGCTTTCCTTAATGGCAGGCTCGATCTTTCGCAGGCTGAAGCAGTTGCCGACCTGATTTCTTCCCGTACAAAAGTAGCACACGACCTTGCGCTTTTGCAGATGAGGGGTGGTTTTTCGCAAAAAATCAAAGAAATGCGTTCCCAGTTGCTTGACCTTGCTTCGCTGCTGGAACTGGAACTTGATTTCAGCGAGGAAGATGTAGAATTTGCCAATCGCAGCCAGTTGAAAGCCCTGATGCAGGGAATAATAGTTGAGTTGAGCATGCTTGCATCCTCATTTTCGCTTGGCAACGTAATTAAAAAAGGAATCCCGGTAGCTATAATCGGTAAACCCAACGTAGGCAAATCAACGCTTCTCAATGCTCTGCTGAACGAGGAAAGGGCCATCGTGAGCGACATTCCCGGCACAACGCGCGACACTATCGAAGACCTTATAACCATCCGTGGTATCAGTTTCCGTTTTATCGACACAGCCGGACTTCGGGCTCATACTACCGACACAATCGAAACCCTAGGCATCAGCCGGACTTATGACAAAATAAAGGAGGCTTCAGCCATCCTTTACCTGTTCGATATCAGCACCATTACTGTTGAAGAAATCGAGATCCTCAAAGAGGAGTTCCGTGATCATATCGATGATCCCGAAAAACATTTCCTGCTTATCGGCAACAAAACCGACCTTATGCTTGAGATTCCTCCGCATATAACAGCTCTTTTCGACCTGGAAACGATCTTTATTTCAGCCAAACGAAAAGAGAACATTAACCTGATTATCGAACGGCTGGTTAGCACTGTAAAAAATGCCAGTATCAGCGACCAGGCTATTGTTAGTAATGCCCGTCACTACGATTCAATAATCAATACGCTAAAAGTTTTAAACGAAGCTGCTGGCGGGATCGAAGAAAATATTCCTACCGACCTTGTGGCAAGTGATATCCGATCTGCTCTTTATTACCTTGGGGAAATCACAGGAGAGGTAACTACCGAAGATATTCTGGGGAATATTTTCGGAAAATTCTGTATCGGAAAATAATAAAGGTAAAAAACGTACTCATGAACCAACAGCCTTATATTCTTATTGTCGACGACCTTGAAGAAAATTTATTTTTTCTTGAAACAGTTCTGAAAAGAATCCAGGTGACCGTAATCAGTGCACTTTCAGGATACGAAGCACTCGAAAAGATCAAAGGTATTGACCTTGCGCTGGCAATTATCGATGTAAGAATGCCGGGAATGAACGGGTACGAACTTGCATTAAAGCTAAATGAAGAACGCTCGACTGAAAAAGTCCCTATAATTTTCCTGACTGCCAATTATTTCAGCGAGGTTGAGCTTTCGAGAGGGTATAAATCAGGAGCTGTCGATTATATTTTCAAACCCTTCGACAGGCACATTCTGATGAGCAAAATTGACGTCTTTATCGATCTTTACAATCAAAAGCACACTATTATAAGCAACATCAGGGCGTTGAAATCGCAAGCTGATGAGTTATCGAATGTAAATGATGCACTCCGCAAAAGTGAGGAAAAATACAAAAGCTACATCGACAACGCCCCCGATGGTGTTTTTATTTCGGACGAAAACGGAAAGTATATCGAAGTAAACAAGGCCGCATGCGTTATTACAGGGTATTCGAAAGAAGAGCTACTTAATTTGTCATTACCCGATGTACTCACGGAGGAGTCGAAAGTAACAATTCTTAACCAGTTAAAACAGATTGGGGAAGAAGGTACCCTGAAAGTTGACCAGAAATACAGGCACAAAAGCGGTGAAAAACGCTGGATTAATTTGGAGGCTGTTAAATTATCGCAAAAAAGATTTCTCGGTTTTATTAAAGATATAACTGAGAAAAAGAAAGCGGAAGAAGCCCTGTCGGCAAGCGAAGCCAACCTAGCCAAAGCACAGAGTGTAGCTCACATCGGAAGTTGGGAATGGGACCTGAAAACGGATACCGTAAGTATGTCGAAGGAGATGTACCGTGTTTTTGAACTGAATCCTGAAACTTTCGACGGAGATATAAACTCAATTGCTTCGGTAATACATCCAGAAGATATTCAGTTATTTAAGAAAAACATCACCAAAAATACCCTGCAGGACGATCTTTCGCCTGTTGAATACCGCATTGTTCATCCGAACGGAACTATCCGGAATATCTATGAAGAAGGGAGTATTGAAACGGATGCTGCAGGCAATCCGATAAAAAAGGTAAGTACAGCACAGGATATCACCGAAAGGAAAAAGATAGAGGAAGAATTGCGCAGTTCGCTCGAACAACTCCACCTTCAGGCCGAATATATCGAAAAAGTACGCGACGACGAGAGAGTTGCCATCTCGCGCGAACTGCACGATGATCTCGGGCAGGCCCTGACTGCTGTAAAAATCGACCTGGGGTCCATCCGCCAGAGTGTTTCGGACCAGGAAATTATTGTAAAACTCAGCAAAGTTTCAGCCCTTGTTACTGATACTATTAAAACCGTTCAACGACTCACCTCGCAGTTAAGACCTGAAATTATTGATGATTTGGGGCTAGAGGCTGCAATTGAATGGTACAGTACAGAATTTGCAAGGCGAAACCAGGTTGAAGTATTACTCGACCTTGACCAGGAGCTTTCGTTTTCGCATAAAGCTTCACATATCATATTCCGGATCATGCAGGAATCACTTACCAATATAGCCAGGCATTCCAAAGCAACACAGGTGGATATCAGTCTCAGTAAACTAGCCGACAAGATACAACTCAGCATTGCCGACAATGGTATCGGAATTACCGAACCAAGCATTACTTCAGGTAAATCGTTTGGTTTGATCAGCATGAAGGAAAGAGCAGCTTCATTGGGAGGCTCTTTAGAAATTATTCCTGAAACTAAATATGGCACTACAATAAGGTTAACATTTCCTGTAAATACTGAATAGAATTATGAAAATACTGATTTGTGATGATCATAAGATAGTCCGCGACGGACTCAGGCAAATCCTTCAGCACCTGGGAGGAATTTCAGTTATAGAAGAAGCCGGAACCGGCGGGGAGGCCTTGTCTATTTTAAAAAGAGAATCATTCGATATAATGCTTCTCGATATATCACTGCCCGACAAAAGCGGCCTTGAAATACTGCAAACTGTAAAAAACAGATGGCCGGCAACCAATGTCCTGATGCTGAGCATGCATCCGCAGGAACAATATGCTATCCGGGCACTCAAACTGGGTGCATCGGCTTACCTGACTAAGGATACGGCTTCCGAAGAATTACTGATTGCCGTTCGTAAAATATCCGAAGGCGGAAAATATATTTCTCAGTCACTTGCCGAAAGTCTTGCACAACTTTTCGATAAAGATACCATACGACAAAAACATGAGAGTCTGTCAAGACGTGAATTTGAAATCATGATTAAACTGGCAAACGGGAAATCGCTGCAGGAAATCGGCGATGAACTTTTTATATCGAATAAAACCGTAGGCACATACAGGAGCCGGATAATGGACAAAATGGAATTAACCAAAAACACGGATCTCACCCGGTATTGCCTGGAAAACGACCTCCTCTAAGTACTGGTGTATCCAATTATCATCCTTTCTAGCCTATCATTTGTAAGATATATCTGACAACATATTAGCATTTTCCTTACACACCAAAGTCCTAATTCTTACAACATAAACTGCATCTATGCAATAGATTTGTCATGTGAAAAACACTGACAAATTAAAAGTTCTGATAGCAGATGACTCCACTCTGATTCTTGAGCGGTTGTTGGAGATACTAGGCATGTTTGACGATGTTGAAGTTGTCGGTATGGCGGGTAACGGAATGGATGCATTAGCGTCGTTGAAAAAATATAAACCGGATCTGGCTATTGTAGATTTTAAGATGCCCGGGCTGAACGGGCTTGAGGTATTAAGCGAAATCCGTAAAGAAAACAAAAACATGGTTTTTATGCTTCTTACCTTTTATTCATCGGCACAATACAGGCACCAGGCATTCGAGTCAGGTACGGATTACTTTTTTACTAAATCCGATGATTTTGACCAGGTATCGGATGTTGTTGCTCTTTGCATAAGAAGAAAACAACTTTTTGACCCGGAATACCTCATGAAATTAGCCAATTGATCATATTCTGAAGGAAAGCCCTAACCAAAAGAAATGAATAACCACCCAAAACCCGGACGGACACCCTATAAATTCGGAAGGATTATTATAAAAGCAGAAACATTTTAATATGCTTTTCCATAATTCTAACCTTGTGAACCATTTGAATGCCGGCACACAGGAGACGGGAACAAATCTGGGTGAACGCATTTTCAGGCATATCTGTCTTCATCCCGGAGGTGTGAGCATGAGAGATCTTGAGGCTGAATTCGAGGAACCACGAATGCTACTGGGTTATATATTAAACAAACTGTGCGAAGCCGGTAAAATCCGAAAACTAACCAACCATTATTATCAGCAGATCATAGAGTAGAAAAACCTGGTC
>CAISRK010000436.1 GCA_903887815.1 uncultured Bacteroidales bacterium
ACTGAACAGCTTAGGGCTGCATCAGCTACACGGGTTCTGATCGATCATCATTTAAAACCGGAGAATGAATTTGACCTGAGTTTCTCTGTTACTGCTGTATCCTCAACTTCCGAATTGCTCTATAGGATCATTGATGAGGCCAAGTTGAAAGCTTCAATAAGCAAGGAAATGGCAGAATGTATATTTGTCGGGATCATGACCGATACAGGTTCATTCAGCTACTCCTGCAACCGGAGCGAAACCTTTGAAATAACTGCAAGCCTGATTGATTTCGGTATTGATGTGGAACGTATACACCGCATGGTTTATGATACATACTCCGAAAGCCGTATGCGTCTGCTCGGGCATTGCCTTGGCCCGAACCTGAAAGTCCTTCCCGAATATTCAACTGCTTATATCTGGCTTACAAAGGATGACCTTGAGCAATTCGAATACCAGCAGGGCGATACGGAAGGTGTTGTAAATTATGCACTTAGTATACAGAACATAGCTGTAGCTGCTTTATTCACCGAACGGGACGACCGGATACGGGTATCGTTGCGCAGTAAGGGAGAATTTTCAGTTAATGACTTTGCCCGGGCCCATTGTAACGGCGGCGGACACCGTAATGCCGCAGGAGGTGATATTTTTATGACTATGACCGAAACACTTGCATGGTTTGAATCACTATTACCACAGTACAGTTCTGAGATACATAAATCGCTGGCCAATTATAAATAAACCGGGGATATGAAATTCAGTCTGTTACTGGTAATTTTTGTAGTATTCGCTGTCGGAGTGTTTTCCTGTGGTGATAACAAACCTGTAAACCCGGTTCAAAACCTGAGCCAGGTCCAGGTTACAGAGAAGCTGCTTTTAGCAAATAAAGCTGCTCTTAACGTTGAAGATCAGCAAATTGAAAAGTTGATTGCTTCGCGTGGGTGGGAAATGATGAAGACAGGTACTGGTTTGCGATACCAGGTGCTCGAAAAAGGAAAAGGGTTTCAAGCCGTAACTGGAAAAATAGCCAGGTTTGAATATGAGGTTGACCTGCTTTCGGGCGAAATAATTTATACATATGACAAAACAGGACCAAAAGAATTCAGGATTGGAAGCGGGGGAGTTGAAAGCGGGCTGGAAGAAGGCATATTATTACTTAAAACAGGTGATAAAGTGAGGTTTATAATTCCTTCGTACCTTGCGCACGGATTAGCGGGCGACCAGGACAAAATTCCTCCAAAGGCAACCCTGGTATACACCGTGAAACTCATTGATCTAAAATAAATTAGTAACAATTAATAATCAGAAACCCTTAAATGAAAATGAAAATCAGAACACTTATTACTTTAGGAGCTGTAGTCGCTATTATGGTGATATCATCATGCTCAAAATACCCGGGATTTAAGAAAACCGACAGCGGTATTATGTACAAATTCTATATTGAAAATAAAGATGCAAAAAAGCCTGTTGAGGGTGAAATCCTAACGATGAGCATCAAATATCGCATGAAATTCGGCGAGAAAGACTCAGTTCTTTTCAACTCCTTCGAAACAGGAAAACCATTTGAAATCGGTCTTGCCAAATCAGAATATAAAGGTGATATATTCGAAGCCTTTGGTTTGCTTCATTTAGGCGACAGTGCAACGATAATTATTAACGCCAAAGATTTCTTCCTGAAGACAGCCAAGATGCCGCAGATACCTAAAGGTACTGACAGCACTTCGATGCTTTATTTTGATGTTAAGCTGATGAAAGCCGAAACAATGGAAGCCCGCCAGAAAGCTGATGCCGAAAAAGCTGAAAAGCTGAAAGGCCTGGAGCCCGCCAAACTAAATGCTTTCATTGAAAAAAACAAAATAACTGCTACCCCGACCGCTACCGGAATCTACGTTAACTTCCTGACACCAGGCACTGGGCGTAATATTCAGAAGACTGAGTATGTTAAAATGAATCTCTCAGTTACTACAATTGACGGTAAGAAAATATTCTCCACACTTGATAATGGCAAACCTATAACTTTTGAATATGGACAACCATTTGATACAAAGGGATTTGATGAGGCAATAGGCCTGATGAAAAACGGTAGCAAGGCAACTGTTGTGGTTCCTTCGTCGATGGGATTTGGCGAAAAAGGCAGGAAAGACCGTAACGGTGGCGATTTGATTGATCCGTATTCGCCTGTAATCTACGATATTGAAATACTTAGCGTTGTAGCCAAGGCTCAGTATGAAAAAGATATGAAAGCTGAAGAAGCTGCAGCAAAGAAAGCCGCTGACGAAGCAATGTCGAAAGAGCCTTCACTGATCCAGAAATACCTTAGCGATAATAAAATATCAGCAAAACCATCGGCAAGCGGTTTATATTATATTGAAAAGTCGAAAGGATCGGGAGCTAAGGCTCTTCCAGGAAAAAAAGTAAAAGTTCAATATACCGGAAAACTGTTTAATGGTAAGGTGTTCGATTCATCACTTACAAGAACCCCCTCAAAACCGTTTGAGTTTGTTCTTGGACAAGGTCAGGTTATCCCGGGCTGGGACGAAGGAATTGCTTTGATGAATGCCGGAGGTAAGGCTACCTTTATTGTACCTTCAAAACTTGGATATGGAGCCCAGGGTAACGGAAATGATATCGCGCCATACTCACCATTGGTTTTTGATGTTGAATTGGTAAGCGTCGATAAATAATCAGATATTTTTCCCTTTAAAATGAGGTAATCGCTCTGGTTACCTCATTTTTTTTGCCCTGCGATAAAATCAGGGTTTACAAGATCCGGCTTGTTATAAACTAATGGAAGTTGGTTCACCTGCTGGATCACATAACAACCCGCAAAATATGCAACTGCATGACCGGCAGCAGTATCCCATTCCATTGTTGGTCCAAAACGGGGATAAATATCTGCTTTACCCTCGGCCAAAGTGCAGAATTTCAGTGAACTTCCATGGGAACTAAAAGTTAAACCGGGATAGGATTTCTGAAGGTTGTTGATAAATTCAATTGTTTCAGTATTCATATGCGACCGACTTCCCAGTACGATAAAATTTTCACGTTGTTCCTGAATGGGTAGAAGTTCTGCAAATCTCTGAATATCATTATAATTCATACTGCAGGCAATGTTTTGACTGACATTGAGACGGTAAGCACCGGCAGGACTGCCCCAATATAATAGTCCAGGAACAGGCGCGTAAACCACACCGAAAACAGGCTGTTGCTTATAGATTAAGGCGATATTCACTGTAAATTCGCCGTTCCGGCTTACAAATTCTTTGGTGCCGTCGAGCGGGTCAACCAGCCAGAAATATTCCCAGTTTTTCCTGGTTTCATAATCTGTATGAAAACCTTCTTCGCTCAGCACCGGCAGTGCTGTAGATGAAAGACCGTGTGAAATAATCTCGTGTGCTTTCTGATCGGCCCGGGTAATCGGGCTGTGATCAGTTTTATATTCAATATCAAACGGGGTACTGTAAATATCCAGAATGGCTTTGCCTGCCTCGATAGCCAGCTGCAGAGCAGTAAAGATCAGTTTATCGCTTATTTCCACGCTATTTTCTCTTTTTTCTTTCTTCAATTAATTCTTTGTACCCCAGCATTTCGTCGCGCAACCTGGCAGCTTCAATAAAATCAAGTTCTTTTGCCGCTTTTTCCATCGATTTCCTTGATTGATCATATAGCTTTTTGAGCTGTTCGTCATTCAGGTATTTTACAACCGGATCGGCGGCTGTATTAATAGTATCTTTTTCGAAATACGCTTTCGGATCTGCTTTATATTCAACAGTCCCGGTAAGGTTCGAAGCTTCAATGCCCTTGATAATCTGGGTAGGAGTGATGTTGTGTTTGATGTTATAGGCGATCTGGATTGCCCGTTTGCGGTTAGTTTCGTCTATTGTGCGCTGCATCGATACCGTCATTTTATCGGCATAGAAAATCACCTTGCTGTTCAGATTCCGTGCAGCACGGCCTGCGGTTTGTGTCAGGGATTTTTCAGAGCGGAGGAATCCTTCCTTGTCGGCATCGAGTATTGCAACAAGCGAAACTTCCGGCAGATCAAGTCCTTCGCGTAAGAGGTTGACTCCAATCAGAACATCGATGGTTCCCATCCTGAGATCGCGAAGGATTTCTACCCGGTCGATCGTATCAACCTCCGAATGGATGTATTTACACTTAATCCCGATACGTAGAAGATATTTTGAAAGCTCTTCGGCCATTCGCTTGGTAAGTGTGGTAACAAGTACCCTTTCATTTTTAACTGTGCG
>CAISRK010000437.1 GCA_903887815.1 uncultured Bacteroidales bacterium
CCTTTGCCATTACTGCGAAAAAATCACAAGCAGGAATAATATAGTTTTCAAATAGGAATCCCAATTTATTTACAACCAATCATATCCCAAAAAGCCAATAATAAAACTATTGTTTCAATGAAAAACACAATACTTATAATTGCTGCAGTACTTTTTACTTCAGCAATTTTTGCCCAGACGGGTAAGGATAAAGGAGTTTTTAAAACCTACGAACCCGGTTATTTCCAGAATTCAATCCTGAAAGGCATCGAAGAGTTTGAATCACAGAAAGTTGCTCCAAAGCAAACAAAATCGTTCAAGGTTGACCCTGCTACATTCAATATTCCAACCTCAAAAGATGATTTTAAAACTTTCTGGCATAACACGCCTGTTTCGCAAGGCAATACAAACACCTGCTGGTCGTTTTCAACCACATCTTTCCTCGAATCGGAAGTGTACCGCACCACAGGGCAAAAAGTCCGCCTCTCGGAAGTTTACACTGTTTATTACGAATACCTCGAGCGTGCCGAAAACTGGGTGAAAACCCGTGGCGAAATGAATTTCGGCGAAGGTTCCGAAGGCAATGCAGTAACCAAAATATGGCGCAAATACGGTATTGTCCCCCTTGATGCTTACACCGGGCTAAAAGAAGGACAGACCTTTCATAATCATTCAAAAATGTTTGATGAACTGAAAGCCTATGCCGATTTCGTTAAAAAGAACAATATCTGGGACGAAGCAGCAATCGTGAATAACTTTAAAAGCATCCTCAACTATTACATCGGCGAACCTCCAACAAAGATCAGCGTAAATGGCAAGGAAATGACGCCAAAAGAATACCTGGCTAACGTTCTTAAACTTAATCCAGACGATTATTGCGATGTACTTTCATACATGCAGCAACCCTACTGGAAACAGGTCGAATACCAGGTACCTGACAACTGGTGGCACAATGCGGATTACTATAATATCCCACTCGACGATTTCATGAGTGTGCTCAAAAAAGCTATTAAAGCCGGTTATACGGTTGCTATTGGAGGTGATGTATCCGAAGCCGGATTCCTTGCCCGCGAAATTAATGCCGCTGTTATCCCTTCTTTCGACATTCCTTCGGCTAATATCGATGAAAATGCAAGGCAGTTCCGATTCAGTAACGAAACTACTACCGACGATCACGGTATGCATGTTGTCGGCTACATGGAGAAAGACGGAGTTACCTGGTTCCTGGTAAAGGATTCAGGTGCCGGCAGCCGTACCGGGGGAATTGAAAAGAACAAAAACTTCGGCTATTACTTCTTCCACGAGGATTATATAAAACTCAAAATCATGGACTTCACGGTACATAAAGACATGATGAAGGATCTCTTACCTAAATTTTCAAAATAGGGTTTAGGGATTGGCGGTTAGGATTTAGGGATGATACTTCTTTATTTTTCATTCTGTGTTTACTGTTTTGAGTTTGGGAATTTAGACTCAGAATATTTAACTAAAAAAAATAGCCGTCAATCTCACACCATACCAATTCCAAGACCCCAACCCCAAACCCCTAAAGAAAAATGCAACAACACGCCCGCATACAACACGAAGCCGAGCCTAACGAAGGTTACATTCGCAAATTGATTGCCGAAGGCGAACATCAGCAGCTCGATTTCAAATTCGGGATAAACGACTCCAGGAAAATAGCACGTTCCCTTGCTGCTTTTGCCAATACGGATGGCGGCCGCCTCCTGATTGGCGTTAAGGACAACGGTTCGATTGCAGGCGTTCGTTCGGAAGAGGAATTTTATATGGTGCAAGCCGCATCGGAAATGTTTACACGACCGGTCGTTCCCTTTGAAGTAAAAGAATGGACAATTAACCAGAAACGGGTCCTTGAAATAATTGTTCCGGCTATTAAAGACATTCTTCATTCGGCACCTGAAAAGAAAGATGATTACCTGGTTTATATCCGGGTTAAAGATGAGAATTACCCTGTCAACAGTGTGTGGCTTAAAGCCTATAAGTGGAAAAATTCCAAAACAGGAACCTTTATCCGTTTTGCCGAAAGTGAAAAATTCTTCCTGAATTATCTCGAAACCGAACCTTCAATAACCCAGTCGCGGTTTTGCAAACTGGCAAAAATCAACAGCCGGACCGCCGAAAATATAATTGCTGGCTTTGTTGCTATCGGAATGGTAAGCATAGTATTTACAAAACAGGGAGTCATTTATCAACTAAGCGACACATATTCAGGGCTGACACCAGAACAACGCCTTAAAAAAATTACGTCGCACGTCTCAAAATAGTTAAAGTGATTCTTATAATATCACCGGCTAAAACAATGGATTTCGAGAGCACGTTGCCTTTCGGAATTTCAGGTATACCTCATTTTCTGAAGGATGCCGATTACCTTGCCGGAAAGTTAAAGAAATTGAAAACCGCTGAGCTTGAATCGCTCATGAACATCTCGCCAAAACTAGCCCAACTCAACGCTGAACGATATGCAACCTGGAAATCATCCCCTTCCCGGCAAGCCATTTATGCTTACAACGGTGATGTGTATGATGGTTTAAATGCTTCGGATCTGACAGAAAACCAGGTAGAATTTGCACAGCAGCACCTGCGGATTCTCTCCGGTTTATACGGCCTGTTAAAACCACTCGATTGCATAAAGCCTTACCGTATTGAAATGAGTACTGCTTTTTCAACTCCGAAAGCCGATAATTTGTATAAATACTGGGGCGACAGGATTACAGACCTGTTGAAAAAACAAATTAAGGAATCAGGTAGTAATGTCTTGGTAAACCTGGCTTCACAGGAGTATTTCGCAGCCATCAATACTGAAAAACTAAAAACCAGGATAATAACACCCGCATTTAAAGACAGGAGCAATGGCAAATATGCAATGATCTCATTTTTTGCCAAAAGAGCCCGTGGCATGATGTGCCGCTTTATTATTCAAAACGCGATAACCGATTTCGAAATGCTGGTTGGTTTCGACGAAGGAGGATACCACTTTAACCACCAACTCTCGAAAGGTGATAACTGGGTTTTTACACGTGGATAATTCATACATTCAAACCTAAATGGCATGCCCAATTCTGTAAGCAGGTTTATTAAAAGTTTTACCCATGCCTTGCATGGTTTCGATTTTCTTTTCAGGAGCCAGGTCAATGCGCGGATAGAACTATGTATAGCTGTTTCTGTCATTATTGCAGCAGTTGTTTTCCATATAAGCCCATCCGAATGGATCCAGGTCCTGCTCTGTATTGCAATGGTATTGGGTCTTGAAGGAATTAACACTTCAATTGAGCTTCTTGCCGATAAACTGCATCCCGGGTTTGATGAACAAATTGGTAAAGTTAAAGATATTGCAGCCGGAGCGGTATTGATTGCATCCATTCTGGCCGCAACAATCGGATTTATTATTTTTGTTCCACGAATAATGGAAATTATGTGAAACTAATCGAATCAGGGATTGATTTTGATTCATCCCCCACAAAGGAAGCTATAACGTACGACCTCCAATCCCCAACCCCTAACCCCTCAATCCTAAACCCTAAAATATGATATTAATTGCCGACGGTGGCTCAACAAAAACTGACTGGCGCCTGATTAAAGAAGGACGGGAATACAAACAGGTTCAAACCTCCGGGTTTAACCCCTACCTGGTTGGCAGCGACAACATTGAAGAAATTCTATGGAAAGAACTTCAGCCATATATCGACAACGAAGGCGTTACCGAAGTACACTATTATGGCACTGGTTGTTCTACCCCGGTTAAAAACGCGATTGTCGAAAGCGCCCTGGAAAAAATATTCACCAATGCGAAAATCAATATCAGTCACGATTTGTTTGCTGCATCACGTGCTTTATGTGGTGATGAGGAAGGCATAGCAGCCATACTTGGTACGGGTTCAAATTCGTGTTATTACGATGGTAAAAGTATTACTGAAAATATATTCTCACTTGGCTACTTCTTTGGCGATGAAGGTAGCGGGGCCTATCTGGGGAAAAAACTCCTGTCAGCCTATTTGCATAAAGAATTGCCTGCCGATCTTGAAGAAAAGCTAAAAGTGGAATATCCCAAAAGCCTCGAAAGCATTCTTGATGCGGTTTATACCAAACCTGCACCAAGCCGGTTCCTGGCCTCTTTCAGTAAATTCATCAACGAAAACAGGGAACACCCTTTTATTTATGCACTACTTAGCGATGCATTTAGAACATTCTACAAATACCAGGTGTGCTGTTATTCAAAATACAGGGAGGTTCCTGTCCATTTTGTAGGCTCAGTAGCTTACCATTACCAGGATATACTTACCAGGATTGGTTCAGAGTTCGGCATTAAAACCGGGAAGTTTATTCAGGCCCCTATTGATGGACTGGTTGAATACCACCTTCAAAATAAATAATCAGATTAATACTACCCTAAAGGAAAATGTCTGATCGTATTACAATTGGGCGAAGGGTTTAAGTTGTAAAAATTACTCCTTCTTTTTCCCGGCCTCAAACCTCAGCGAACCTGAATTGATGCAATAACGTAAGCCGGTTGGTTTGGGTCCATCGGGGAACACATGCCCGAGATGACCTCCGCATTTGGCACACATCACTTCTGTACGCAGCATTCCATGTGAGTAATCTTTTTTCTCAACAATGTTTTTGTTTACCGATGGTTCATAAAAAGCGGGCCATCCGCATCCCGAATTGTATTTGGTTTTGGATGTAAAAAGCTCAGTCCCGCAGGCAGCACAGTAATACGTACCTTCGTCGAACTTGTCATCGTATTCACCTGTATAAGGTCTTTCGGTTCCCTTTTCGCGCAGAATATTGAATTGTACCGGGCTTAACAATTTACGCCACTCGTCATCGCTTTTGGTTACCGGGAAACTGTCCATAGGTGTTGTTGTTTTATCAGAAATGGTATTTGTTGTTTTTTGTCCGCATGCCGAAAGCGACATGCAAACCAGCGCTGCAATAACAATGTTATTAATAGTAATATTTATTTTCATTTACTTTATAGTGTGTAAAACAGATCTCATCCCATAAAACAAATTCGGGGCATCTAAAGTTTAAAGTACATTCATAAAAATAATTAATTTTTCCCCCGGGGCGGCGATTGTGAATTCACATAAAGTTCAAAATATGCGGGATTTAAGGAATCACAGAATACATCCGACGTGTGCCTGGTAAATTAGCCGATTTTCAAACCAGGAAGATTATTTTTCAGTGCACTGAGGCAAGAAACCTATCGGACTATCCGAGAAAATCTCAACAGGATATTCAACCCTTGTAAGGGTTAAACCATTGGCCGGTACCGAATAGCCAGCGGCACTCCTTTTATGACTGTTAATGATAAGTTGAAATTCTTCGCGGATAATTTTCCCTCTCCCGACATCGAGCAATGTCCCCACAATTGCCCTTACCATGTTCCTGAGGAATCGGTCGGCCCGGATGATGAACTTCAGGATGTGGCCTTCTGTTTCCCAACGTGCATATTGAATTTCACAAAAGAAATTATTTACCTGTGTATGTACTTTACTGAAACTTTCAAAATCATGCTTTCCAAGCAATAAAGCAGCACTTTCATTCATTTTTTCAATATCCAGTTCCCCACGCACAAAGAATGCATTTTTATACCTGAAAGGATCTTTCTGCCTGATAATCAAATATTCATACTCCCTGCTCACAGCACTGTACCGGGCATGTGCTCCAGCTATAACCGGACTTATATTTTCAATTAAAATGTCATCCGGCAGAAACCTGTTTAAACGGAATGCGAACTGGTCTAGTGATTCCAGGCTGAAAGCAACCTCCGAATCAAAGTGAGCATAAAAATTCGTGGCATGAACCCCGGTATCGGTCCGTCCGCATCCGGTAATTCCGCTTTTAACTCCACTCACTACGGCTAACCCGTTTTCGATACATTGCTGAACGGAGACAGCATTAGGCTGAACTTGCCAGCCATTAAATGCCGAACCATTATAAGTCAATCTGATAAAATACCTGTAAAGC
>CAISRK010000438.1 GCA_903887815.1 uncultured Bacteroidales bacterium
CCCGTATTGGTGATAGTTACCGTAGCTTCCAGCATTTCACTGCTTTTGATTTTTTTTGCACTCAGTTGCAAATTAGTGTATTCGAAGGTGGTATAACTTAATCCAAACCCAAATTCATACCTGGGGAAAATGGACAAATCGGTATAGGATGAGTTGTAGTTATGGTTATCGTCGCTGCTTGCCGGACGGCCGGTATTAAAATGGCTATAGTAAACAGGTATCTGGCCAACACTGAGTGGGAATGTAATTGGTAATTTAGCCGATGGATTGTAGTCACCAAAAAGCACATCGGCAATCGCATTGCCGGCTTCGCTGCCTAGCCACCATGTATAAAGTATAGCGGCTGCATTATCAGCAGTATAATTAAATACCAGCGGACGGCCGGCATTAATAAGCACAACAACAGGTTTCCCGGTTGCCAGCAATTCCTTTAGTAAATCTTCCTGAACTCCGGGAATGTTAATGTTACTCCTGCTTTTTGCCTCGCCACTCATGTTCCTGCGTTCACCAATGCTCAGGATAACCACATCCGATTGGCCTGCTATTTTGACAGCTTCAGCAAATCCGGATTTGTCGGTGCCTTCAATTTCGCAGCCTTTTGCATAAAGGAGTTTGGTATTTGGACCAATTTTGTTCTCAACCCCTTTCCATTGCGATACAATAAAGTTCGAATCAACCCCGGGCAACTCAATATCCCAGAATCCTTTGTTTTGTTTCAGCGATTTTACGAGTGGTCCTATAAAAGCAATAGTTTTAGTCCCCTTTGATAACGGAAGCAAATGATCCTGGTTTTTAAGCAGTACAATACTTTTCTTAGCTGCTTCCCTTGCCACCTTAACATGCTCGGGGTTATTGAGTTCTTTCTGCTCCCGTTCGGCATCACAATACCTGAAAGGGTCATCAAAAAGCCCGAGTTCAAATTTCTTTTTGAGTATCCTGCGCACAGCATCGTCAATAAATGCAACAGGCACTTTCCCGTCTTTTACAAGTTGGGCCAGATTATTTTTATAACAACGGCTTTCCATATCCATATCACTGCCTGCCGTAATAGCCGATAATGCAGCTTCGTATCCGTTTTTAACATTACCATGGTTTATCATTTCGCCTATTGAACCCCAATCGCTTACAACAAATCCCATGAATCCCCATTTACCTTTCAGTATATCACGCTGAAGGTATCTATTCCCGGTTGCAGGCACACCATTCAGATCGTTAAATGAATTCATAAAGGTCGCAGCTCCTGCATCGACAGCAGCTTTGAACGGAGGCAAATAATCCTCCCACAGCATCCTGTCGCTCATATCCACCGAATTATAATCCCGTCCTCCAATAGCTGCACCGTATGCAGCAAAATGTTTTGCACAGGCCATAACTGAATTCAGGTCACCCAGTTTATCGCCCTGGAAACCATGAACCCTCGCAGTAGCAATCATGGATCCCAGATAGGGATCCTCGCCTGCTCCTTCCATAACCCTTCCCCAACGCGGGTCGCGGGCTATATCAACCATTGGTGCAAACGTCCAGTGAATACCGCTGGCACTGGCTTCGGTAGCAGCAACACGTGCCGTTAATTTAATAGTTTCCATATCCCAGCTGCAGGCTTCGGCCAAAGGAATCGGGAAAGTGGTTTTATAACCGTGTATAACATCCTGCCCGAAAAGCAGGGGAATACGCATTCTCGACTGCATGGCTATTTTCTGCCAGCTCCTGGTCCGGTCGGTGCCAAGGCAATTTAATAATGAACCTACCTGGCCATTCCGGATCTGGTCGGCTTTTTCATTGTCGACAGTCAGTGGACCTGTTGCCGTCCAATCGTCGTTGTATTGATTGAGCTGGCCTATTTTTTCATCCAGCGTCATTAAACGTAAAACAGAGTCAACCTTCTGGTCGGTTAATTTGTTCTGAGCAGCTAAAAACTGGTTACAGAACAGGACCAGAATCAATACTATAGCAGTCGGCTTATTAATCATACGAATCTTATTAGTATTCATCTCACACTGTTTTAAACACAAATTTCAAACCTGAACTGGTTCTCAGCAGGTATATTTCTTGTTTGTAACCATGGAAAGGCCCGGAAAACAACCCCGTTTTACTGGTATACCCTCACGTAATCAACTTCCATTGTCCCGGTGGTAAATGCAGGATCGATAGTTCCGCCAAAATTTCCTCCAACTGCTACGTTCAGTATGATGAAGAAATTCTGATTAAACGGCAAACTTGCTGTATTTGTAAACGTATAAAAAGGAACATCGTCAACATAAAACCGCATTGTGGTTGATGACCATTCAAATGCATACTTATGGAATTCTGAAGTAACATTCGAAATCATAACGGTAGCCCCGTCGCCGTTACCGCCAGAATGACCCGGATGATGCAGGGTTCCGTAAATTTTATTCAATTGGTTGCCGACATGCTCCATAATATCGATTTCGCCACAGGCAGGCCATCCTGCTGAAGAAATATTGTCACCAAGCATCCAGATTGCAGGCCAGGTTCCACCACCTGCAGGGAGTTTAGCCCGGACTTCAATTTTTCCATACTTGAATGAATACTTGTTTTTGGAAAGCAAGCGTGCAGAAGTATAGGCACTGCCGCTATAATCTTCCTTTTTCAGGATTATTTTCAGCATACCATCAGCTACTACAGCATTATCAAGCCTGTTGGTATAATATTCCGCTTCGTTATTGCCCCAGCCACCTGCACCAAGATCATATCCCCATTTGGTTGTATTGGGTGCACCGGGTGTATCAAATTCATCGGACCAAACCAAATTCAAAACTACATTAACATTAACGACAAGAATTTTCGAAGCGGTTTGACCTGTAGCACTTTTAGCAACAACCGTTACTGTATATATACCGGAAGTGGAATCAACGTAAGTGAGCAGTCCTGTAGTTGAAATTTCGGTTTTGCCGTTACCTAGGTCGAAAGTATATACAGTAGCATTTGTAGCTGCAGCTGCAAAATGAACGGTTCCGCTGTTGTCCGGCAGTATGTCGGCAGTTAGCGTAAGATTTGTTGGGGTATTGTCAGCCGGGGTATCACTTTCCTTACAGGAAGTAAATACCGGCAACACCATGATTAAAAAAGCGATTATCTTATTCATCTTATGTATCTGGTCAAGCAATAATTAATGAATTTGTTAAAAATATCAGCACACTAAAATAAGAAAACCGGAGGAGATAGTTCTCCCCCGGTTCTTACTCTCAATCAAACTCAACCAAACCCAACC